>CAZZIY010000284.1:0-2670 GCA_964654525.1 uncultured Vampirovibrionales bacterium
AGCGATCAGCGACATAAGGGGCGGCTCGTCCCCGGCTGTGGTCAAAGAGACGTCTATAGGCGGCTTTCTCATGCTTATAGCCTTGCACTACCCCGTGGTACAAGGAGTCCATAGAGACATTAAACGGGAAATCTCCGTTAGACCGTTTCCAGGCCAGATATGCCGCTGAATTGGTAGACGTGGTGGGAAAACTGGTGAGGCTGGCCAGACCCAAACGCTGACTTTCTTGTGGCGTCATACTTGATCGATCACTGAAATCAACCAGCCTCATTTGGGCTTTATTGGTTGAGACAGAATCGGGTAGTAAGTTCGGGCTGCACTGCTGTACCAGGGCTTTGTTGTAATCCAACCAGTATCGCATCATGGTGGCGCGTTCACTGGTGGCCCATACTTGAATTAGCTTACTCTCAAACCATGCGGCCAAATGACCCATGCCGGGTGGGGCGGTGATTTGAATCACAGGTTCTCCTGGAAAAGAGACAGCACCTTCTGGGAGCGCTTCAATTTTGAGCGGTAAAAAGCCGTCGAAGTCTCTGACCACTTGATCCCAGAGAGCCCGGTTGAAGTGAGCCGCCTTCCCTCGGCGGGCAATCTTATAAAATGCTTCGGCCTCATCCACTTCTTGCGGGGTGATTGGGTCTAACAGTAAGTCTCGAATCACTTCTTGAAGGCCGTAAAAGACCATCCGCTGATCGTCTGGCTTTATGCCCAACTGTTCTAACCAGGGCGCCTTTAACCGACGAAACGCAATGTGATACGTACTGTTATTTCGGGCATCAGGACTAATATAACCATCACTGGCGGCGATGTAGTTATCACATTCAACGGGCCGGGGGATACGGGTGGGCGTTTTAAATCCAAGCGATTCTCCCACTTTCTCCAGGGCCCTACGGGCATCAACGAAAGCTTGGTGCTGAGCTCGAGGAGAGCCAGAAGCGGCCAATTGTCTCAGCCGAGTTAGCGTGTCTTCAATCTCTCCGTGAATCTCTTTTGGAAGCCCAGAAAACAGCAACGCAGGCCGAGTGGGTCTAGCATGCCCATTTGCTTTACGCTCACTTGCTTTACTATCGTGTAAATAGAGAGAGTTAAAAGAAGACGAAAAATTTTGAGTCGAAGTTTGCATGTCTAAAGGCTTTGCTGATTCAATACGAGTTAAAACGGAGAATTCATGACACCCATCTCAGGATACACACATCATGTAATCTGCGACCAATTTAGCATAAATGCGTGTCATCGAGTTGGCTTACAAAGCAGACTGTAGCAATCAAAGCCGGAATTGTTACAAATGTGGTAAATTACTTGTCTCGATGGCTTGAAGTTCTAAAATAAAACAGTGTTTTTGGTGTGTGCGTGAGTAAGAAAAACGGTAATTAATCAATTTATTAATCAACTTAATCAATAACCAATAAATCAATACTTGGAGACCATTTGATGTCCGCTATACCTGTTTTAAGACCAAGCAAACCAACGACGCCACAAGCGGGACCTCGTTTCGGTTTAAAAGCCTGGAATGAAGAGGCATCAGATGCCTTGGTCAAAGCACTCCGTGAGAACCGGGTCATGGCTTACGGGGTGGATCTCCAAAAGGACTTTATGCTTCCCCGGCATCAAATTAAAAACGGTTTGTTTGACGGGTTATACGTCCCCGGGGCAGAGGAAGTGATTGCCTTTGTGCAGCGCTTAACCAATGCGATTGCCGATTTTGTGTTGGGCAAAAAACCATTTTCCATTCTGCATATTTTATCCAGAGATACCCACGAGACCAACGATGCTGAATTCAGCATCTTTAGAACAGTTTCTAAACGCCACTGTGTCAAGGGTACCCCAGGTTGGGATTTTGTCGATGGCGCCAATATCAGCAACAGTGTGCATGTGATTGATGAAGCCCAATCTGTGAAAGATGTGCCTTCAGCGGAAGAAATTAAATCGATGGTTACTGAAGGAAGCACCTTTGAGATCCGAAAAAATGCCATTGATGTGGATAAACACCGCGGGATTATTGGGGAACACCCAGAGACCAAGGCCCCTATTCTCGACATTGTGGACAATGTGAAGGCCTATCAACTCTTCAATAACTTCAAAAAATCGGGACGTAACGTGGCTCTGGTCTACGGGGTGGCAACGGATTACTGCGTCCGTGGTGCTGTAGCGTTCTTAAAAATGTTGGGCATTACCCCGATTGTGGTGAAAGATGCGATCAAAGGGATTGCCCCAGATGCACTCTCCAACCCGGATGCACCGACCAGCATCATTATGGAAGATGTCCAAGAAATGACCACAGCTCAACTGGCAGAAGTGCTCGCCAAAGCAGAAAAGTCTTAATTCAATATTGAAAGCGTGTTTTTTAAGGAGTGTTTCATCATAAAAATTTTCTCTAACGTGCAAACGGCTTTTTCAGCAACCCGTCAGTCTTAATCTCCTCGTCCTCAGTTCCCCAATAGCCATCAGCCTTTATTTGCTGGGAATAAATCAAACTCCAACAGAGAAGACGGCTTCTTGGCAGATATCAAAGAAATTGTATACCCACTAGGTGTGGTAGTTGCGGCAGTCTTAGCATTTGCTGGTGCTAGCAAGGTGATTGGTTGGGCAACTGGAAACACTGCCTCGCAGCCATCTTCTCAAACAACGCCGGCGCAGTCTCTGACTGATCGGTGAAAAACCACAAAGCTG
>CAZZIY010000285.1:0-2662 GCA_964654525.1 uncultured Vampirovibrionales bacterium
GGGCTTTATTGCTAAAAAACAGTAAGATCCCCATAGGGGGATTGAAAGCATTAAACGAGCGGTTCCAGACAACGCGGATTGTTGATCGTTGGGACGGAATCAACGCCATGTACAGACGTATGCTTAATCTTGCACCTGGAGCTGTTTCTAGCCCACACCCGGCACAAGTGTTAGAAACAGCAGAAGCCATTGCAGCAGTGATAGAAAAGGCAGCCACACATTCCCTACCGTTGGAAGATGTCATTAAAGCCCCTGTTTTAGAGTGGCTTAAAGCCAATCAGAACCTTGTTACTTCGGCAGACAAACCATTCAAAGCAACGATTACTGCTTTAGAAAGATACCTGAAAGGACAAGGTACCTTAACCAACAGTCAATTGAGACAACTAGCAGTGTTACCACAATCTATGAATGGTTTAAGACCAATGCTTTCACAGATTTTGGTGTTCACAAGCCCTGGTAAAACGCTCTGCCAGTCTGTACAGACTGGGGTACTCAATGCAGTTGAACAAGTTGCTAAAATCTCTCGAGGGCATATTCCTTCTGCGTCTATGCATCTCCTGGAGTTTTATGGAAACTTGATGAAGCAGGAACTCCAAAGTACTGGTGGTCGGGTTTTCTCACTGGTGGCTGGTGATCGTCCTCAAGAGCTTCTTTACCGTATAGATGAAATTCTTAGAGGGGGCACACTGCGAGACAGAGCGTTTCTAAAACAGGCACTCAAAACCACTTTGGCTCTTGGGGATGATGCCCGTGGAGTGGTTAACCCAACCAAGGTTGCTGCTATGCGAGAAGCCATACAAGACTACGGCCACACGTTGATTCGCTCCTTGAACAAAGCAGTTGAGCGCGGGGAGCAAAGAAGTTTATCCACCTTGCTGTCCGCATTTAAGCGAGCCAGCCACACCGGGTTTTTCGTCACACAGGTGCTAGGGTTTGGCGCTGCCATGCTGGGCTTGGGTGTTATCGTCCCACAAATTCAGAATTTTATTACCCGTAAACTTACTGGACAGAATGTCCATCCAGGCTTGGCTGCCATTACAAGTAATCAAGGCTTAACGTTAAAGCCCACTCAATAAACTTAACCCAGACTGCTGGATGTTTCACTGATGATGTGAGTGCCAGATGAGCAATTTCCAATCAATTCCTGGATACAGTGTGTTGCCCAGCCACTGATGGTGGCTGCTGCAGTAACTGCCAGTAAGACAATCAGTAAGTATTGATGACCCTGTTTTCGCATCTGGATTTTGGACCTTCCCAATGGGGTGTGAACACTATCTCCATAGAGAATAAAAACAATCTAATTCAAAAAATTGCGCGTTTTGACTGCATCGAATTGCTGATGAGGCGTGTTTATTACAAATTTTAATAAAAACAAATGAATTCGATGTTTACGTCGATTCAAGCATTGATTTTCTCAATCAAGTGCGTTTATACTGAGCAATGTAATACTTCTATTTTGAAAGCAGCTTCATCATTTAGATTTTTGTTTTTGTCTTTTGGTTTCAACTGGAAAAAAGGACCCTGATGTGATGCAGGACTTAAACCCCACAGAAGTACAGGCTAACACGACACAAGAATTGACCCGTGCCCTGATTCGTCAAGTGCAATCAATTGAATCTCCGATTGAAAGAGCCATGGAGATTATTGGTGACAAGTATTCAGTGCAGATTATTGATATTTTGACTCAGTTTGAACCCAAGCGTTTTGTTGAACTGGAAGATCAAATCACAGGAATTTCTCCCCGAACATTGTCAGCCAGGCTAAAGCATCTTGAGCGTTTTGGACTCATTAGCCGCTTGCAATTTGCCACCATTCCACCTCGGGTTGAGTACCGACTGACGGATCAGGGGCGCGCATTGTCCAGTACGCTAAAAGAGCTGAAAGTATGGGCGAATCAGTATTTCCCCCATACGCCTGTTCAGTAAAACAGCGTCAATTGGCGACAAACTTTTTGAAGAGAGCAATTTTTTAGTTTCAGGGTTTTTAGCTAGGGTGTGTTCGAAATAAGACACAGTGTATTCTGTGTATCCTATTGGTTCTCTATGATACGACCTTTGTGGTATCGTGTCCGATCACCACTACAATGACCGTTAGCGTTGTGACCATCAGGGATGTTGTTTGTCTCGTGAAGACTGAATACCCACATTTCTCTCAATCTACTCAATATCTCGCTCAATCTAAATTGATGGCCAAGCCCACGGGGGCTTTGGCAAGGCCCAAGCAGGGCGCTCAGCTTCTTTATTTTTCTGGCCACGAAGTTAAAAAAGCTGGTAAAAACGGTCTTTGGATAACTGTTGAAAGAGTACCCGCCAAAGTAGGTGGTCTAGGGGAAGTGTCTAAAACAATTCCTGAGGCCCTTAATAAGTATTTGGGTAAAGATGTTCGGGTCTTGGTGCCGATGCTAAAACCAATGAAAGACGAAGGCGGCTTTCTAGATACAGGAATTGTCAAAAAATTAAGAGATGCCAGCGGCCGTGAGGAAACCTTCAAACTTTTTGAAAAGTACGAAGAGGCTTCTAAAACTTGGGTCTATGCCATCGATAACCCTAAATTTAATCAGCATGCCAATCTTTACTTTCCAAAAGATAAACCAGTTTTGGGCCTGGGTGAAGATGCCATGTTTCGTGCCATCATGCTCTTTAACCGGGCCGCTGCTGCCTTC
>CAZZIY010000286.1:0-2660 GCA_964654525.1 uncultured Vampirovibrionales bacterium
ATTAAAACAGCTCTGTCAGATGAGTCTTCACGCAATCAGTGTTTTGTGTGATGAAATTTAAATTGCTGCATTGGTTATGATTAGGGCTTGGTTGAATAAAATACTTTTTTTGGAAGAGACAGATTTGTCTCGCGCGATGCCGTTTTTTCTGTTTTATTTATTGCTTTTTACCATGTTGAGTTTAGGTGATGGGATGTCGATCACGCTGTTTGTCAAACGCGTAGGGGCCGATCAATTACCAAACTATTATTGGATCACGGCTTTGTTAAATTTTGCGTTGATTGTGGTTTATATGGCACTGGCCGGAGTGTGGAGTAATGCCAAATTGTTTCATTGGATTGTTTTTGGCAGTATCTTCTCTTTTTTAGTGGCCTGGATAACAGTGATGCTTTTCCCCATCGATGTTCGTGCGTTTGGTCTATTTTTTATCAGCCGAGAGCTCTCATTTACGCTGGTCACCATGCATTTGGGTAATTTTGTTCAGGATTATTTTAGCCGCAGTGATCTTAACCGGGTTTTACCGTTTATTTTTTCCGGGGGGCGACTGGGCGGGATTATTGGCGGGAGTTTGCTGGCACTCTTGTCACGCAGTTTTGCGGTGTTAAATCTGGTCTGGGTGTATATCGTTCTTGGGGCTTTTGCGTGGCTGATACTTTGTTTTATTCAACAATCTCACGTCTTACATACAGAAGCGAGTCAAGATGTTCAGTCCACGGCCGCCCGTAAAGCTCACCCAGAAAGACTCATCGCGACATCTCTACCCAATCGTTATCTAGAGATTATTCGACTGTTAAAGTCCTCTGCGCTATTGCAATGGCTCACGGTGACCAGTCTGTTTTTTATCGTTTGTCGGTGGGTACTCAATTACCAATATAGTCATTATTTTCAAGCCCATTTTGCCAACGAAAATCAATTGGCTGAGTTGATGGGCTGGTATACCGCTATTGCACTGAGCGTGGCGTTGATTATTCAATTGACGTTGGTCAACCGGATGGTCCGCTATTTAGGATTAAGCCTCACTCACGCGGTATATTCTCTGGTTTTGCTCTTTACGATGGGACTGAATGTTTTTCCCATGACGCTGAATGGGGCCCTGTTTAGCCGTTTTGTGGAAACAGAACTTAGGAACGGCTTACGTAACCCGATTATGATGCTGATGACCAATACGTTTGAGCGAAGTATGCGTCCCCAGGCCCGGGCCTGGTTGATGGGGGTGATTATTCCCATTGCAACAATCCTATCTTCCTTGTTGTTGCAGGGCGGATATTCAGTCAGCTATCTAGGGCTTATTATGGGACTGGGTTATGTGGTGGCAGGGCTGGGTATCTATTTTTGGCTGCCTGAAAGTCCTTCGCTTGTTTGGGAGTGGGCCACGCAGAAGTTACCCGCACTCAAAAAATGGAAGGCAATACCACTGAGAGAGCGGACTTAGAGACCGGCATTAAATACCTGTTTTTGAGCACTGCTAACTCCAGTAATCCCTGTAATCATGGTATCAGCCCGTAAATTTAACCGGAGTGTTTCCAGTCCAATCACATCAGACGGGGCGATATTGCCCAAGTTAACATCAGCACCCAGTGTTTGAATGAACCAAGCTTGATATTTACGGACAGGCACTTCAAAAATCACTTTTTCGGGAGGAATGCGTTCAAGAATGGCTTTAATAATGGCCTCATTCAATGTTCCAGAACGGTCGTAAATCCCCGAGGTCCCGTGCTCTCGACCCTCAGTAATCACGTAGGCAGCTCCGGCATCCAGCTCTCGTTCAACCCATTCAGCCCAATCTTGAGGCGGATATTGCACGTTGGGGTCTTTACTGCCGACCTCTGAGACCACGGTAAACGATTTGCTCAGTGAGCGAATCCATTCGCGTTTTTCCCCAGACAACAAGTGCGTCACCCCGTCGGAAACTTCCAGCATCGAAATACCCAGGGTTTCTAGCCAACGGCAGTAATCAGAGACTTTCCCTTGCTCAAGGGCAATTTCAAATAACGTACCACCGGGATAAACCGGAATGCCCGCGTTTTGAATGACTGCGATCTTTTCTTTGATGTTGGGGGTGATATAGGCGGTGGACCAGCCCAATTTAATGATATCGACGAACTGTCCGCAGGTGTTCAGCCAATCTTCCAATTCCCGAGGCCCCATCCCTTTTTCAATCACATGGGTAATGCCTTTGCTTCGGGGTTGATTGTTCACTTTGGGCGTCCGAGCGGGTAGGTCTAAAAATGTGGGTGTCGGCATCAGGAAAGTCTTTCACGCTATCAAAAAGAATATTACGCAAACTAACACGATTTGACCAAAAAATATACCCATTGCACGTAAGCAAGACCTGCTATAGGCTGTGATACGTGGTACAAAAAAGATGAAATACCCGGCATTAACCATTGACGTATTATTCACCCCACAGGAGGTGGATGTTTTTTTGGCGCCTGGAAAACCAGAACAGCCTGCTTCGCGAAAACTGTTTGTGGTGTTGGATATCTTGCGCGCTTCCACCACTATATTGACCGCCTTAGACATCGGAGCCTGGGGGGTTTACCCGGTGGAGTCCATTGATGAGGCCCGGTTGCTTCGTCAACAGAATCCAGAATGGTTGTTAGCCGGTGAGGTTGAAGGGATTAAACCGGAGGGGTTCGATTTCGGGAATTCTCCGGTCG
>CAZZIY010000287.1:0-2657 GCA_964654525.1 uncultured Vampirovibrionales bacterium
GGCCAGTGGGGCATAGGCAGCGCTATCGCGGACATCCAGTTTGAAGTCAGGAGGCGCGAATGGAGGCGCGGTGAGGACAGCTGAATTCTCGCTTCCCAAAACCGCTGGAGCAGAATCTCTCTGGACCTTGTAGCCAAAGAGACTGTCGTGCCAGATGGGCATGCGGCTGACCATTTTGGCGTAAGGGTCTAGCACCAGTTTGTTGGGATTAAACCGATGGCCTTGCGTTGGTTGATAGGGCCCATAAACCCGGTACCCATAATGCTGTCCCGGATGTACATCTGGAAGATACCCATGCCAAACGTGATCCGTAAATTCATAAAGGGGAATCCGGACAAACTCTTCTTCAGCCAAGGGGCTATCAAATAGGCATAATTCCACTTGGGTGGCGTGCTCCGAAAAAAGCGCAAAATTGACTCCCATTCCGTCCCAATTAGCCCCCAGGGGATAAGGTTTTCCTGGTAGTAAACGAAGTTGCTGAATATGGTGTTTAAATGGGTTCATAAATGATTTTTGACGTGAATCCTTCCACAAGTAACGCAATGCTTATGCTATTCTACCCTGCAGGCTATTATTTATTATGATGAGTAAACTGAAACGATTGATACTGGGAGACCCTCTGGCCTCTCATCGGGAAAAACACGAGAGGCTAGGTGTGCCTCTGGCGTTGGCTGTGTTTGCCGCCGATGCGCTTTCATCAACGGCATATGCGACTGAAGAAATTTTGATCGCCTTATGCGCCTCTTCGTTTGCCGCCGGAGCCAATCCACTGTCTATTCCAGTCTCTCTGGCCATTGGTGTTTTGATGGCTCTGGTGGTGATTTCATACCGCCAAGTGATATGGGCCTACCCTCAAGGCGGGGGGACGTACGAGGTTTCAAAAGAACGCCTGGGTACTTTGGCCAGCCAGATTGCAGGTGCTGCTCTGCTGATTGATTATGTGCTCACTGTGGCAGTCAGTATTTCAGCGGGTGTGGCCGCCTTAACATCCACTGGGTGGGTGCCTATTGATTATAAAGTACCTGTTGCTCTGTTCTTCTTGCTGTTTATTATGTTTCTAAATCTGCGCGGAGTCAGAGAATCAGGAAAGGCTATTGCCGTTCCTGCCTACATTTTTTTAGGTTCCATGTTGGTGTTGGTTTGTGCTGGGAGCTGGCAACTGATCGTACACCCAGTCCCTTGTGCGGCAAACATCGTGGGGGTTAAAGGAGCCGAAATTCCGACCATCGTTGACAACGGTATTTTAAATGTGGCTCTGGTGCTGGCTTTGTTGAATGCTTTTTCTCACGGATGTGCGGCACTGACTGGAATTGAAGCCGTCTCTAATGGGGTAAAGGCCTTTAAAGAGCCAGCCCCTGTTAACGCCAATACAACGTTGGTTTGGATGGGCTGTATTTTGGGGTTTATTTTTATCGGCATGACTATCTTGGCCAACGGGTTTCATATCACTCCCAACCCGTCTGAGACGGTGTTGTCTCAAATTGCCCGACATGTGTTTCCGCTGAGCGGCAATATGGGATGGATGTACTATGTGGTCCAAATATTTACGATGATTATTTTAATTCTGGCAGCCAACACCAGTTACGCGGGTTTTCCTCGGCTGGCCACGATTTTGGCATCTGATGGGTTTTTACCCCGTCAGTTGATGAGTTTGGGTGACCGCTTGGTGTTTTCCAATGGCATCTTGATACTCAGCGCTACGGCGTTTTTCCTCATTTTGTTCTATCAAGCCGATACCCATGCCTTAATACCACTGTATGCTGTGGGTGTGTTTCTGTCTTTTACTCTGGCACAAGTCGGGATGGTGATGCATCACCGCCTTAACCGTGATACGGAGGGTTGGCAGTGGGGCATTGGGATTAACGGGTTGGGAGCGATAGTCACTGCCATTGTGACGATTATTTTGATGGTTGAAAAATTCTTTGAGGGTGCCTGGATTGTTGCCATTGCGATTCCGCTTTTGATTGTGCTTTTTCGCTCAATTCATGCGCACTACAGATCAATTGGTCGGCAACTGGCATTGCCAGAAGAAGGGTACTGCCCGTTAGCTGTTTCACATACGGTGCTGGTCTTGGTCTCCTCTCTTAACCGGGGGACTATACCCGCATTGGAGTACGGTAAAACCATTTCAACACGGCTTGAAGCCGTCCATATTGAGTTGAAGCCTGAGGCAACTGATCGGCTAAAAAAAGCCTGGGATCAATGGGGATGTGGGATCCCGCTGACTATTTTAAAGTCTCCGTATCGATCTATTACACAACCCCTATTGGATTACATCGATGAGGTCGATAAACGATATGAGAACAATTTGGTGACCATTATAGTGCCGGAATTTGTCACCAAAAAATGGTGGCACATCCTCTTACATAATCAGACGGCGATATTAATTAAGGCGCTGCTTCGATTTCGACGGGGTAAGGTGGTCACTACGGTTCGCTATTATTTGGAAGAATAACCATTATATTTAGGGTGTAGGGCTTTATGATTCTTGTTACTGGAGCTACAGGCTATGTGGGCGGTCGATTAATTCCGCGCTTATTGGCATTGGGCTTTCAAGTGCGGGCGGTCGCCCGGTCACGGGCAAAAATTTTGAGCAGGCCATGGGCGAATCATCCCAATTTGGAAGTGCAAGAGATGGATGTATTTCATCCAGAGTC
>CAZZIY010000288.1:0-2641 GCA_964654525.1 uncultured Vampirovibrionales bacterium
TACTGGCGCCTGATTGATTTGCGCTGAACTTGGCGGCGGTGTGACAGAAACTGGCGTCGATGTCAGTGCCTGCTCTCTGGTGTAGCGCTTAAAGAACTGCCAAATCAACTCGCTGGCGCTTAAATCTCTATTTTGCCGACCTAAGAAGGGGATATAATTGAGCGGCACTTCAGAACCAGGCCAAGTATGCCCGCCATTATTAACCTTATAAAGTAAGACACAAGCGTTTTTCTTTGTGTGGTGGTATTCAACATCCACAGATGTCGGTTCGTTCTGAACAGCCGGGCCGCTGGCACAATGAATACTCTCAGGGGTATCTATATCTCCGCCATTGGCATTAATCCAATACTGTAGAGATTTATGGACAGGAAGAACATCGCCCACTTTGACACCTAGAATACGGGTATTACCGCCTTCCCAGGGAAAAGCATGATCGTCAGTCCCGTTAATCATAAGGACTGGCACCGGTAACGAAGGTTGAAGTTTTCGATTGTATAAAGGTTGGGGAATACTCGAAGCCACAGGGGCAATGGCTGCAATACGCTGGGGGTATTCCATCGCCATTTTTTGGGCCATCATCCCACCACTGGAATAACCGGTGATATAAATTCGACTGGGATCCGCATGGTACTTAACCGCCAGCGAATCCATCAGCTTGAGCAAGAACTTTGTGTCGTTGATATCACCAGAGGGTGTGTCTCCTGGGTTTCGGCCATCATTCCATTGGTGATTTAGCGCGGTGGGATAAGCAACCACGAAACCTTCCTGATTGGCCCATTTATCAAAGCCGGTGACTTCTTGGGCAATTTTACCGTTTAGACGGGCGCCATGAAGCACAAGCACCAAGGGGTATTGTTTCGCGTCTTCTTCATAGTTACAAGGAAGATGAACCAAGGCGGTCCGAACCAACCCGTCAACTACCAAAGATTCTTTGACAGTGACACCACCCGCGCAATGCACGGTCTGCCTAACAGCATCATTTTCAACTTCCATCACCTGGTGAGCTTTGGATAGTGCAACGAGCCATCGATTATCCTGTGGTACGTGCATATTCACATCCTCGTCTGAAAATTTCTGAGCCTCAGATTGACGGTGTTCAACTGGCTTTGAAAGCGGGAGACTGTAGGCACTTATCATTGACTGCGACAAGTAAACGCCCAGCAAAAGCGAAGCGATAAAACGGATATGCTTCAATTGTTTGTTCAACATGTACCTATTGTCCTATTCTAATGTATTTTTATCTATTTTAGTAGATTAACAACGACAAGATGGGTCGCTCTATTACTGAAACTAATGTTTTTTGACCCGATGAAACTTAGACCCTTCCAAAGACAAATTGACCATCAACCCCTTTTGCCCGTATACAAACCCCACAACGGGTTGTTTAAGAGTATTGGTATCAATATCACCACCTGCTCCTAGTTTTAGCATGGCAACCGAAGCATCAACTCCTGCCTTCCATCCTTCGCTCTGACGAAAGCGTTTTAGAGAGGCATTGTCCATAAAGACGAGGATCACAGATTTTTGTTGCGCCCCGAGTTGAAAACCCCAGGAGGCCGATAGCATCTTGTAGTAATCAACCGTTTTACCATGGATTCTCAGGGCACCTTCGCCGTATTCTCCCCCCAAACCTATCCCCGCCTTTAATACTTTAGGCATAACCAAAACAGCTTTGGCCCCTTTTAGAAAAGCGTCTGCGCCGCGGACTTCTTGTTTAAAACGGGATAAGGCCACATCCACACTGGCATTAATC
The DNA here is from genome assembly GCA_964654525.1 of uncultured Vampirovibrionales bacterium. Taxonomy (GTDB): domain Bacteria; phylum Cyanobacteriota; class Vampirovibrionia; order Vampirovibrionales; family Vampirovibrionaceae; genus JAIEMW01. The sequence goes on from CAZZIY010000288.1 coordinate 1,754, forward strand.
TCTTTGGCAGAGTCTGCATAGCATTGTGCGCCTCCTAAAACCCCAACATAGAAGACTGCTGATGCGATCAGCACGAAGGCGGTCACAAAGTTAAAAGAGGGGTTGTGGGATTTTTTCGCAAACATTTGATAACACTAGCGTAAAAACACAGACCTGCCTAGACAATTGACACTCACCTAACCGTTTTATTGTTTTTTATTGCGCATTATTAATACTGCTTTGTTCTCTGTAACCAAGCCCGAATCGTCGCCAATACCTCACTTAATAAAGATATCTCGGCCTGGTCACACTGAAGCATCAACGAAACGATTAAATACAGCCGTGCATTATGTTGAAGTGTTCGACCTTGCTCACGGGTGAACAAGGGAGCTGGGTTAATATTTTGAGACTCATTTTGAATGTCCTGAATATCATCCAGCGTCTCTTCTGGGGAATCGCCTTGGGGCAAATCATGTTGCATGCTTTGAAAACCTCCAAATGTTTGCAGATAAGTACCATAGGTTGCTTCAATCGTGTGAAACAGCCGTAAGGACTGACTATCTGCCTTCACCTGAAGGGGGCATTTCCCGAATCAGCAAAGCGCGTGCGTGGTGCACCTATCAATAGAGAACAAGCTCTATCTATGAAAATAACCCATCAGAGTGAGCTTGCAAATGGGTAAATGTTCGGTTATCCAGAGAATTGATCCTCTTTAGCCTGACCAGTTTAAGCCTTGCCAGTTCCCGATTTTTCTGACAACGACAACTCACCGAAAGACTTTTCGACCAATTCAAAAATTTAGCCCAAAGGGTTTTGGCAAAATAAACTTTATATCTACACAAATCACACACCTCACCCGGAATATACCAGAAATGATTGGCTAAAGTGATTGCCGGAAATGATGGATGG
>CAZZIY010000289.1:0-2600 GCA_964654525.1 uncultured Vampirovibrionales bacterium
GTTAAAAACACAAATCAATCAATTAATTCAAGAGGTTTCAACCAATGCCTGATGTGAAAGAAAAACTTGCCATTGGGAGCACAGCCGCTTTGCTGGGCGCGGTACTTCCTGCATTAATTAGCTTAAACATTTTTGCCACCAAAACTGATCTTGCTGAAATGCGTGCTGAAGTAGCTGAAAAATACGTAACTCAAAGAGATATGGAGGAAGTTGTCAAGCCCATTATCGAAAAACTGGATAAATTTGATGACAAAATGGCACGCAAACTAGAAATGCTAGAGGACAAACTGGGGCGGAGAAAGTGACAAATGCGCCTTTTTGACCCTAACCTTAACAAACGGTTCATACTGAGCCCGGTCACTTCTCCCAACAATGGGGACATTTTGGTATTTGATTCGGCAACTAACCGGTGGAAAGCCTCTCCTTCTTCGGGCGGTGGAGGCCCAACGACTCTTACTGGTGATGTCACTGGTAGCGGTTCAGGGACGGTGCCAACCACATTATCAAACACCAGTGTTACTCCTGGGACTTATACTAACGCTAGCGTAACAGTGGACTCCAAGGGAAGAATAACGAACGCTTCCAGCGGAGTCAGTGGGGCTCCGTTAAGTGCCCAATACATTACCCTGGCCAATGATGCCAGTCTTACAGCAGAAAGACAACTTGTTATTGGAACAGGCTTAACAGGAACTGACACAGGAGCAAACGGGAATTACACCATTGCACTTTCTACACCTGTATCGCCTAGCAATCTAGGTACGGGAAGTCCTTCTTCATTGAATTTCTTGAGCGGGGATGGGACCTGGAAGACAGTTCCCACTCCATCGCATTCAACACTTAGCAACTTAAGCGCTGATGACCATCCTCAATATCACACAGATGCCAGGGGCGATGCACGTTATTACACACAAGCTATTACTGATAACAAGGTAGCTACCGCAAGATTTACAGCGGGCCCAATCACACAAGTGATGGCTGGCAATGCTTCATATACTTATGATATTGCATTAACACAAGCTGACTGGACACATGGCTGGATACATATACGGTGCAATGACACATTGCCCTTAAGCGGCGGTGTTGTCTCTGGAGATTTTACAGGGGTTGGTTCTACATTTGAATTCACATCCACAAGTACGGATACAGTGGGCCGCGTGGCAGCTTGGCAATCACAAACATCTTACCCAAGCACTTATGCAGTGTGTATGATGCATCCGGCAATTTGGTACAAAGCAAGCGTCACCAATTCTCCTTTGTTTATGGGATTTAACTCAGCCGTGGTAAATAATGCCACGCTTGCAAACCCTACCATTGGCCTTAGTGATGTTTTTTTATACCCTTCCGGTGCGGGTAATGTGCTCAGGATTGTTTTCAGAAATGCATCAGCAGCCAGTCAAACCTTACGTTGCACGCTGGCCGGGCGAGTGTTTAAAAATGTCAGTCAGACTGCTTAAGAGGTCATTATGTACACGAGATTAAGGCATCAGACTCCAAGACTTCAAAACGGTTACACGCTTACGACTACAGCGCTGGGATCGATAAAAGTAGAAGCACCAAGAGAAGATACAGACTTTTTCGCTGAGGTGTGGACCATTTACCAAGATGAAAACGGTAAAGAAATCCCAAACAATTACCCAAAGCACACTGTCTATCAGAATGAAATGCCTCCAGAACTTCTTGCTGCGATGCAAGAAGCCAACAGACTCTGGATTGAGTTTCTACATTCAAGCGGGCGGCTGGAACCAGGGACGATTGAAACCATCAGTTAATCAGGAGAACTTATAATGCACATTATTTCTGTAACACCGACAATCAGCACAACAGCTTATGCCACTGGGCAAGCTTTGGGCGGAAAGCTAACGTTTAACGGCAACAACGAATCCGGCTGGCTTATGTCGCTTGTTGTTATCGATCAGGCGGGTATTGGCCCCAACATGGATCTTGTTCTTTTTGCGCAAGACTTTACCCCAACGGCAGACCAAACGGCCTTTGCTGTTCAGGCCGCCGACAAACCAAAGCTTTTGAGCACAATCTCGGTTACATCTTGGGTAACTCTTGGAACCGGTACTAAAACAGCCACAGTTGGGAATGTTTGGCTGCCTTACACGATTGGGAACACAGCGACCGTGGTTGGTGGACCGCCTCCCAACACCCCTTTCCACATATACGGGCAACTGGTAATTCGAGGCGCGGCAACATACACAGCAAACAATCAACTCATCGTAAAACTAGGCGTTGCAACAGATATGGTTTAAGAGGCATCAAAGCATATGGATAGAGACACGCAGTTAAGTAAAAACTTTAAGCTAAAAGAGTTTGTACGCCCGCAGGACCCGCTGCCCGATGAAAAAACAATTAATAACCTAAAGCTTTTGGCTGATCGGCTAGAGCAAGTAAGGCTGCAGCTGGGCGGGAAACCCCTACAAATAACCAGCGGGTACCGAACTCCTGAGCATAACAGGGAAGTCGGGGGCGTTTCAGGAAGCTACCACGTCAAAGGCCTTGCAGCTGATATTGTAGTTGCAGGAATGACGAATGGGGCGGTTCAAAGAAGGCTATCGGATTGGGATGGGGGCATGGGGCTTGCCAAGACGTTTACC
>CAZZIY010000290.1:0-2570 GCA_964654525.1 uncultured Vampirovibrionales bacterium
GCAGGGTCTTGGATAGGTAAGACGTCTGTTGGTAAATTTTTAAGCAAAGTTGCTAAAACAGGGGTGAAGGGACCTGCCTTCTTGGCCTTTGGTTTGGATCTGTTACTCTCCAGTGGTTCTGCTGTTAAGGCTGCCGCCACTGCCTATAAACATTCGGATGGATTTATTTCCGGGTTGTTTAACGGGGCTCTGGCCTTTGGAAAGTCTTTGGGTAAAAGCGCCATTGGGATTGTTGGCGGTATGGCTGCTGCTGGGGCTGTTGCAATGGCAGTGACAGGTCCTGTGGGCTGGATTGCCGGCACTGCAGCATACATCGCTGGGCGCTGGGTACTGGATAAAATTACGGGAAATACACCAGAAAGTGCACAGTCGGAAAATTTAGAGTCCAAAAAATACAAACAGGCTGCTCCTTCGGCTTTTGAAAACCCAGAAGCCTATGGAATTAGTGGCGCTCAACAGTATTACAATAAAGCCATGAAGGAATTCAACCAAATGATGGGTTACCGGTAGGCTGGTTCTGGTAACATTTTGTTAAACTTTTTCGTTGTTTGTCTTGTTTAGTCCTGGGTTGCCGATAAGTCATCTGATGTGGATTATTAAATAATCCGAAAGTCCCACCAGAGAACTTTACAAAGGCGAAAACATGCTGTTTAATAGAAGAGGAGTAACATATACGTTAATTACGTTAGTCAATGATTTGTGTCCAATTGTCCACCTATTTGGGAGCGAGTACAGTTTAACGGGGGATCCTCAATGCCTGAAGCACTGTTAGAAGAGCGAAACCGAGACCGAAAACGAGAGGACAACGTCCTGACGGAAGTTGTGATTCCGACCGTTTTCACCGTAGTTATCCTGTTTTGTTTAATTCAAATTGGCTTTTCAGTGTCCAAGCCAGCGTTTATGAACGGAAATTCCTCAGAAAAAGTTACCACAATCTCTGCTTTTGCCAGTTAACACGTACAAGAAATCGTTTAGGGTTACACAAACAAGCCGTCCCATGACTCAACCCCTGGGACGGCTTGTTTTATTGAGACAAGATAATATTGCGTTCTGTGTCTGAGGCTCTTCCCGCCTGTTGGAATCAGTGTCTATAATAGTGTCAGAGAAAAGAGTTTCAGAAAAGAGTCAGAGAGAAAAGTCAGAGAAAAGTCATGGATTACTGTTTTGACCTGGGTCAGGCAGCCACACAGCTGAATATGTCCGAAACCGTTCTGGTTCGACTGTCGCAATTCTTCAAGCGACCCTCAGGGGCTTACGATGCTCACGGCTTCCTCTCATTTAAGGGGGATTTACAGTTTGATGAGCGTGATTTGCAGTTTTTTCGCCAAGTGAGAGACCGGGTTTTAACCGGGGCGAGTCTGGAAGAGGTTCGCGCAGAACTGGAAGCAGAGTCCTCTGGAGCGCACCCACCTGATACGGAAAATTTGGGGTCAAATACACTGAGTAGCCCCCGTTTCGCTTCTGTATTGCACCAAAAAATCAACGGCCAAAAAGAACACAGTACAAACACAAATAGGCATGAGCCCCCTTTGCCCACGGCTACCCCTCAGGCGCCCGAAGTCTTAGGAATCTCTCTAAAACCACCCCGCAAACCATTCCGTAAAAGTGGGCGCTTGGTACCGCCTATATTTTCTCAAGAAGCTGTTCCAGAGCTTGAAAGTGCGCCAGAAATTGATATTGAACCAGAAATTGATATTGAAAGCGATACAGCCCTTGCCGCTGTTGCTAATCAGTCTTTTGAACGCTACAAACATGCGCCTCCCAGTTTAACTGCCCCGGTCCAAACACTCAAAAAAATGGTCGACGGGCTAAAGCTCCACCAGCTTAAAGTGCCAGTCAAAGGGTTAGCTAGAGAGTTGGTAGAGCCAGCTGACTCATCACAGCGTATCTCCAAATGGTATCGACCTCAACCGGTGGGTCCGCTTGCCGGTGCCCCACTCAAGCAAGAAATGTTCCCATCTCCGCCTAAAAGCAGGCAAGAAGGCGATTTTAAAACGCGACTCTACCAAAAATGGCAGCGCTTTGAGCCAGGGGCCAAAGACAAAGAGACCCCATCACCCAATTCACAAAGAGGGCTTGAGAACGATCTCGACCGGGCCTGGGAGCATATTCTCAAACATGCCGTGGGTCAGGCAGTTGTGATGAATGACGGGCTGAGAACGGCCGCGAGACAGCTGAAGGAGCAGGCCATGCATAACCTTGAGCAAGACCGTGCTTTTAGACGCCGCCAGAATGAACAGTCTCCATTTGCACTTTAGTAAACGTTCATGGCTAGCAACTTTTTGACTGCAGTGGTTTTTTTATCCACAGTAGAACACCAAAACAGTAGAACACCGCGTACTTAACCACAGGAAAAGCTGTTTCCTCTTATGGCGATGAATTGGAATGTGACAAATTGGGCTACCAATAGCTACCCTGCTGGCTATCCTCAGAGTGATCGTTCTGCTTGGACACACTCCATGGTGGCAGCGCCGGTCGCAGCGACTCCGGTTGCAGCGTCTTTGGTTCAGGCGCCAACTTCTGGGGCAATGAGCCCCTATTTCCCCATGCCGTATTATCCTCAACAGCCT
>CAZZIY010000291.1:0-2555 GCA_964654525.1 uncultured Vampirovibrionales bacterium
CGATGGCCTTAACAGCGAGCCCAAACATAAGCGCCCCTTATTTCAACAGCCCTTACCCGGCTAGGACAATCAATTACCCTGGATTTCAGACAGTACAGGCTGCCCCAGTCCTGAAAAGCCCGCCTGAAATTGAGTATGCCAAACTCCTCTTGCAGCAAATTCAGCATTTGCCCGGTGATGAAGCTTACTTACGGCAACTCGGGGTAGATGTTCTCTTTCAAAACGGGATGGAAGCCGCCCGCTTGATTGCCAGCAAAAATATTCATGTGGATTTTGGGGATATGGGAGATAGTTTGGCCCATGCCCATTGGGAAAAAGAGACCAACCGAATCATCATTAACCAAAAATACCGGGGCGATTTCTCCAGACCAACCCTGTATGCAATCTCTGAGGCAATCTATCACGAAGCAGGCCACGCGGCCCGTCTGGGAGACGATCAAAGTTCTCTGCAAGAAGAAATTAATTGTCTGGCCCTCAATACGCTGGCTCATCGGTTTCATCTGGCCACCGACCCCAGTTACGTTCAAACAGTGAGTACTTCTCGACTTATTTCTGATGGTGTTGCCCTTTACAACCGGCTATTTTTTGATGCCGACCCGAGTAAACAGGCTCTCGTCAGACGGATTATTGAAAAATACGGGGAACTCCCACCGGAAAGTCCCGATCACCGAGTTCCGCTGACTGTTAGCACCGTACCACTGACGGATCGGGTTTTGCGCCAGATGAAAAGCCAGAGCGGCTTAGTCTTGAATCAGCAGGCCTGAGCATGCTAGCGTGTGTGAATGAGCACTGATACAACAGAAGAAAATTGCCTGTTTTGCCGGATGGTTCGCGGGGAAATCCCGGTTGAGCCAATTGCTGCAGAAGAGACTGCCGGTTTAGACACACTGGTGTTTAAAGACATTCACCCTCAGGCCCCTGTGCACTGGTTAATCATCCCCAAGCATCACACAACGGATGTTCGTCATGAAAGCTTAGACCCGACACTATCCGCCCGTATTGACCATCAGCTTTTTGAAGCCGCCAGAAGGGCCGCCGTAGCCCATAATATTAGCCAGTTTCGACTGGTCCTCAACACAGGGGCGGATGCCGGACAGAGCGTCTTTCATCAGCATCTCCATCTAATGGCAGGTCGGCCTTTCTCCTGGCCCCCCGGGTAAATAGAAGAACGTTTCGAGGGGGCACATGACTTTTCGTCCCTTTGTGTTACGATATGTTTTCGTTTTCATCCATAATACGCCCTAATAATACGCCCCAGAAAGAGGTGAATCCCTTTGGCAGAGATTCAAGTACAACCCGGAGAGAGCATTGAAAGCGCCCTAAAACGCTTCAAGAAAAAAATCCAAAAAGCCGGTATCCTCTCCGAAATTAAACGTCGCGAGCGCTATGAAAAGCCCAGTGTGCGCAAAAAGCGCAAATCTGAAGCCGCCCGCAAACGGAGCCGTCGCTCACGCGGTTAATGCTCGATTCACCTCGAAGCAATCTCTCATGACTGAAATAGCCTTTAGCAGACGCTAAGGGCTATTTTTTATCACGCCTTTATCACGCATTGTTTTCACTAGAACAACAAGCGAAACATGGCAAAGCGTCCGTTGAGCTTTTTGGAAAATTGCTTGAGGTTTTCCGTGGTCTCACGGGTATCGCGCACAATTCCTTTAAGATCTTTGCCGTCATCAGCGGTAAGCTGTTCCACGTGATCCAGTACCTTGGACAGTTTGGTGAGAGACCCGTTCAACTGGGTGACGCTGCTATCGAGGCGGCTTTGAAGCTGCTTGTCTTCGGCCGTGTGCTTGAGCATGGATACCAATTCAGAGGAGTTTTTGACGGTATCTCGAGAAAGGGAAAGGGTCTCTTTGAGGGCTGGATCCCGCATAATTTCTGCCAGCGCCTTGGTCGATTGCTGTACAGAGGTGGCGGTCTCGAGCAAGTCCTTCTTTAGGTTGGGATCCCCAATCAATCCGTTCACATTTTGGCTGATCTGGATCAGATTTTTAGACAGCCCGTCACTGGTCTTCACCAGTTGTTCGAGGTCATGCCCGGCGCCCTTAAACAGTTGATTGGCTGAATCCAAGACTTCGGTAGCCCGGGCCGTCAGGATTTCCGTATTTTTAAGGGTCCCGTTCAGGGTCGCAATCGTCTCATCGGAGAGCAGTTCGTTGATTTTATCGTTGGTCAGTCTGAGAGCCTCAGCTGATTCAAGCTGAATCTCTAAGAATTTTTTGATCCGTAAGGGGTTTTCAACCGTAAACGCTAAGTTTTTATCCGGTGAGTGTACAACATCTTCAACCTTGCGGGGCAAAATACGAAGATAATACTGCTGCTGATTCGACAGGGCCAACTCAAAGATGGGATCGATCGGGAGTTCTGACCCAGGCCGGGTGATCCGATATGATAATTTATGTCGAATCAAGTTGTCATCACGAAAGGTCTCAACTCGCTCAACGAGACCGACATCCTCGAGACCTTCTTAGTATAAAAATTTTACAGGAATACCCGCCTTAATCTTCTGTACTGGCATCTTAAAGGTGGTCAGCAAGATTTCTCTCAACTGAGGG
>CAZZIY010000292.1:0-2555 GCA_964654525.1 uncultured Vampirovibrionales bacterium
ATTAAAGGCGACAAAGTTGATATTCACAGCGTTGAGCATTAATTCCAGGCACATAAGTACCCGAATCATATTGCGACTGGTGATTAGGCCGACCAGGCCAATCGAAAACAGCAACACGGCCAACGCCAAGTAATGGTACAACCCAATATGGGTAACCAAACTCATTGGATCGATACCTGTCTGTGTCATGAACGGCTTACCTCTTCTAAATGGACTTCACCGCGAGAGGCAGCAGCATGAAGGGCATTATTAGCCTCTCTTGTGGGTTCTCCAGAGCCAATCGAATACGACAATTGCTGACTACTCATCTCGCCCGCATCATTAAACGTCTTCTTCGCCAGAACAATCGCACCCACCATGGCTACCAACAGCAGCACAGAAGCGAGTTCAAAAGGCACAACAAATTGACTGAATAGAAGCTCTCCCAGCATTTTGGTCGAACCAGACTGCATCAACGTCTGAATCACATTTTGAGAAGCTGGCTGAATGGAAAAAGGGAATTGCACCGTCTTGATCAGCAATACAAAGGTAAATGTGGCCAAAACCAAAGAGATCAACTTTCGCACCGAAGTCAGGGGTTCATCCAGCATAGCCCGGTCACCAGTAAACATAATCCCAAATAGCACAATAATGGTTAGACCAACCGCATACACAATGGTTTGAGCAATCGCCAGAAAATCTGCATTGTTCAACACAAAAATACCTGCAATAGAGAGGAAAACCAGGATGAGCAGTAAAGCACTGTAAATAATACTGCGGTTAAAAACCACACCCAGTGCCGCGGTTACTGAAATAGCCGCAAATGCCCAAAATATAATTGCTTCAGTCATAACTCAGAAAATCCTCTACTCTACGTGTGGATCAAAGCCACGAAGGGCTCGCCATTCATCCGATTCTTTTCCGCTGACAGTTAAGTCGCGTTTATCAAGTACCAGAGCTTCGCGGGAATAATCGGCTAACTCAAAATCTGGCAGCATCTTAATACAATCCACCGGGCAGACTTCTGTACAATTGCCGCAAAAGATACAGCGGCCCATATCAATGGTAAAAATATCCACCACTGGCTTTTTATTATCATCACGGTGCATTTCAATTTGAATCAGGTCATCGCAAGGACAAACACGGGCACACGCCTTACAGCCCACGCACAAATCCGTACCATCGGATTTGGTTAATAGAGCCAAACGGCCGTGAAACCGGTCGCTGAGGTCCGGCAATACTTCAGGATATTCTAAGGTTACAGGCTCGCGGAAATAATGCTTTAGGACTGTACCCATCCCGCGCCCAATTTCAACCATCCCACTCAACACACCGCCCGTCGGAAGTGTGCTTTTGTTGACGCCCTTATCTTGAGAAGCATTATCCATTGCAGTACGCCTAATATCCTTTCACTAAGATTGAAACCGGGACTGAAGCTTCCGCGTAAAGAAACGGCTCATCGTCCAGCAGAAGCCACCAATACCGAAAACCAACACAAAAGCCCAAAGATAGCCGTAAATCACCTCATTGGTGTCCTGCCACTGGCGCTCCAAGGCCACCATAAAGATGTTAACCAATGATAGAGGAATTAAGAATTTCCAACTGAACCCCATTAACTGATCTGGCTTTAAGCGAGGCAGTGTACCGCGCAACCACATCGCAATGAAGATAAAAATGTACGTCTTTAGCAAGCCCCAGGTGATCATTTCGAATTGCTGCATCAGCTGCGCCAGACCAGGCAAATTCACAGCAGATTCCAAAGCTTGATCCCAACCAAAGGTGTGGCAAAGAGTGCCGCCAATGGGTGAGTAGTAGCCACCGAAGAAAAAGATCACCGTCAATGCACTCATCGCAAACAGGGCAGCATATTCAGCCAAAAAGAAGAGCGCAAACTTCATCCCAGTATATTCTGTGTTGTAACCGCTCACCAATTCACTTTCCGCTTCCGGCAAGTCAAACGGAATTCGGTTCACTTCAGCAATAGAGGAAATCAGAAAAATTAAAAAAGACACCGGAGTCAGCCAGATAGCAAACCATTTCCAAAAAGGCGCATTTTGTGCGGTCAGAATCTCTTGAATGTTCATTGTCCCGGTATACAAAACTACCGCAAGCACAGAAAGAACCAAGGGAATTTCATAACTGATTGCCTGAGCCGCACTACGCATGCCGCCCAGCAAAGAATACTTATTGTTACTGGCCCAACCTGCCAACACAATACCCACCACAGAAATCGAAGAAAGGGCAAAGACAAACAACGCCCCTGTCGGCAGCGGAATAGCCAAAAGCTTGTCTGTAAAGGGGATCAAGGCATAAAGCACAAACACTGGTAAAAAGAAGATCGCCGGTGCAATCGTGAACAACAGCTTGTCTTGACCAGTAGTCATAATATCTTCTTTAAATAGGAGCTTCACCCCGTCAGCCAAAGTCTGAAGCAAGCCCCAAGGGCCTACACGGTTAGGCCCTTTTCGCTGGGTCAACCAGGCCAGTACTTTTCGCTCCATAAGGACCATAAAAATAACCGCAGCCTGCCCCAGAACTGCAATGCCTGTAAAAAGAATAATCCCCCATAGGACCAG
>CAZZIY010000293.1:0-2541 GCA_964654525.1 uncultured Vampirovibrionales bacterium
TTAGAATATCTTGATACGGGTTTTTGGATGTTCCATCATTACCAGAGCAGGGCTGTGCTAGTATCCAACGCTTGCTGGAGAGTTGAACGGACCCGACGTTGGCCAGCACGTTGACCAAATAATAAGGGGGTCTGGCGGTAGAGACCCAGGCATCGAAGGTGACGTTTTTGATGTTGGCGCTGGCACCCGATTCTGGGTTAGTGATTGCTACCGTTTGTGCGCTGAGATCGTTTCCACCGCCCTTGCCTAGAGTGCTGATCACACTTGTTAAAGTCGTATTATTGCTGGGCTGGTCATTCGTAAAATCGTCTGGTTCAATGTTAGAGGATTGTAATACGGTATTGATTCGCTCAGTCATCCGTGTCACAGCGGTTTCGGTGATCTGTCGGGCGGACACGTTCTGGTTCATCAAAACGGCTTCATCGCCAATGCCCTTGGTCAGCACCAGGCTCATGGTGGTCAGTTCAATGGTGATCAGCGTAATGAGAGAAAGCACCAGAATCATCGCGGTGCCCGGCTTTTTAGCCCGTGTTTTAGGTTGAAAGGACTGCATCATTAATAATTCCGATCGCAGGAGGTACTAACCACCGTCCAGGTGTAAGTAGGTGTAACCGAAATACCAAAAATGGGCTGCATATCTGAGTTTGTGGGGATGTAAATGCTGCTTGATAAGCGATCCCACAGCAGGGTTTGTACACCAGTCAAGAGCCCATTATTCCCTGAGCTAGCGTCAAATTGGGCGTCGGCATCGGGGTCAGCAGGTGGGTCGTAGTTATAATTGCGGGTGAGCCGAATTACTGGACGAGTGCTCGTAATGGCAGCAGTGACATCCCTTCGCGCTGCCACGTAAAAATCTCCCGAAGCAGGGTCTACAGTGATGTTGCCGTTATCTCCCCAGTATGCGGGACCACTGCCAATATAGTTTTTTTTGATAATGAGCCCAGAATTGGGAGAATAAACAGAAACCCCGCACGATTCTGGTCCTGCAAAGGCGATCACCTGGTTTTTGGTGTCCAGTGCAGCAGAGTTGTTGTAGCCAAAGAAGCACGCTTTGTCATCCGCCTGGACAATTTCAGTGGCTTGAGAATCGCCTGGGCCCCATGTGTAGTAAGACGGTGTTCTCCAGCCACCCATACCCACATCACCAAAATACACTCTACCAGTGGTGTCGTCTACCAAAAGAGATTGAGGGTTCATCATGTCACCCGAATCGGCACTCACAACGGACAACCCTGTGGCAGAATTCCAAATCAGTAACTGACTAGGCTGAGTTTCGTCATAACTATTGCCCAGAAAAACCCGTTGGCGTTTGGGATCCACTGCAATGGCGTTATTGCCCACCCCGTAAGACCAGGCTTTGGGAAAATCTACCTGCAGTATCTTTCGGCCGTTTTTGTAGCCCAGTAGGGCGCCTTTGGGAAAGCCGCCCGTACCAAACACGTTAGCGGGTCTGGCGGCCATATACACAATCCCGCTGATGGGGTCCACGGTGGTACTGGCCACCCCTGGGTAAGGTTCAGAAGTTAACAGGGTGGAGAGCCCCGTACTGGGGTGCCAGGTGTACCAGTTTCCTTTAACGTAATTTTGCCCAAAGTAAACCCTGCCTGTGGGATCGACCACCGTACTGCGGAATCCTTCTGCGTACTTAGAACCATGAGGCGCTACCAGTGTTTGTAAGCCATTGGTGTCATCCCAGACAAAAAAGCCATCCCCTTTCACGCTGGCGCCCACGTAAACTCTGCCGCTGCTTCTATCGAGTGCCAGTGATTGCGGGGCAGAAGGTCCACCGCCTTTTAGGGTGCCCTCCGGGATTAACGTACTGATTCCTGCACTTGGATTCCAGACCACCAAACCTGAGTCATACCCCATCGCCACATTATTTTGGGTGGCAATAAAAACCCGTTGTCGACTGCCATCCACAATAATGCCGCCATAGGCACCGGGATAACGGTCACTTTCGTAAACGTAAGTATATCCTTTGGCAGCGCTCCAAAGCCTAACGAAATCCCATTTACCAGTGACCACCCAGCCATTGACGGGATCGTACGTACTGTAAGAGGGCTGATAGAGTGTTGTATTAAAATCAGCTTCTGTGATATTAAACGGGTCAGAATCATTCAGTACTCCTGGACCGCTTGACACTCCCCAGAAACTGGCTTCATTTGGAGAGATTTGACGAAGGGTGCCACTGGGATGACACGGTTGCACGAGCACCCAACGCTTGCTGGAGAGTTGAACAGACCCGACGTTGGCCAGCACGTTGACCAAATAATAAGGGGGTCTGGCGGTAGAGACCCAGGCATCGAAGGTGACGTTTTTGATATTGGCGCTGGCACCCGATTCTGGGTTGGTGATTGCAACCGTTTGACTAGCCAGACCAAAGAAAGCTCCTTTCCCTAAACTGCTGACAGTGTTGGTAAGTGCTGTAGACCCACTGGCCAGATCATCGGACTGAACCTTGTAATAGTTGAGCGCATTGTTTATTTGCTCAGTCATCCGTGTCACAGCGGTTTCGGTGATCTGTCGGGCGGACACGTTCTG
>CAZZIY010000294.1:0-2537 GCA_964654525.1 uncultured Vampirovibrionales bacterium
GTGTCGTTCTGGAAAGTGTCTTTCGTAATGTTCAGTTGATTGGCCGGTCGAATCGGAGTCATCCCAGAATGATTCAAGGGATTGGCAGCCAAAGACCATGCTCTGTTCTGCAGTGGAATCCGGGCAAGCCCACGTCCACCCGCTTGAGGGCGAACCAAAAACTGTAATAAGCATTCTTCGTTTAGGTTGGTCATCGTTATCCCCATGTAAAAAAATTGCTGTGAATCGGCCATCATCAATGTGATATTTTGAGTATGGCAGCCGACCATCCCGTGCACATCCACCAGTGGGTTTAGTGCCCAAGATTAAACTCAAAGCAACAATCGAACTATTTTTTCACCTGGGCATAATCATAGTTTGCCGTAAAGTTTTTCAGCCCGTTTGGGTCGCTCACCACGGTGCGAGAAGCTATTTTTCCGTCTCCCCCCGTATCATCCACGAACTGAACCAAATTGACCTGAACCAGTTTTTTCACAAAGTCACGCCCCGCTGCGTATTGTCGTTTAAATCCAACAAACCCTTTGGGCAGCTCTGCTTGAGGCAATACCACAATATGTTTTGGGATCATCCAACCGGCTATCTGCTTCTCATTCAGGAGTTGCTGCATTTGCACTTTGATCGATGCTTCTGTTTGCATGGGATCGCTACTGGCAACAATCAATACTGCTTTTTCTGTCACCCGATCTGGTTTATAGGCAATTGCCATGGCGTCTTTTACAAAGCTCAATCGTTTTACAGCTTCTTCCAGACTCGCCGGTGAGCGTCGTTCCCCAGCAATTTTGAGAATATCACTTTCTCTGTCCACTACCTGAAACATCTGCGTGCTGGCATCCATCCGCACAATGTCCCCGGTTTTAAACCAGCCATCCTCTGTAAACACCTTTTGGGCATCTTCAGAAGCGGTTCCTGCTAAGTATTTTTTGGCGATTCCGGGCGATTTCACCCAGAGCTCTCCCGCTCCTGTGTCAGGGTCGGGGTTTACAATTTTTTCTTCCACCCCGGGTAAGGCTTTGCCAATAAACCCGTATTTTCCACTGGTATTGAGATTACTAATCCCGCCTTCCGTAGAACCGTATCCTTCACAAATTTGTAAATTCGGTATCATCTGCTTGAGAGAGTAATAGGTTTTTTCTTTTAAGGGTGCCCCACCACTAATCAGCATTCGTAAGCTTTGAACGCGGGGAATCGCCTCTGGATTAGAAGACAAATAGGCTTCCAGTTTTTCAAGAAACACTGGCACTGCAGGAAGCAGAGTGATTTTCTCTTGTTCAATCGTGTCAACCACTTTATCAAGCTGGTCTAAGGCGTTTCTCAAAGAAGGTAATAAGACAATTGGGCTGGGTCTTAGCAGTTGAGCCGTAAACACCGCTTTGCCGAAAATATGAAAGAGCGGCAGGGCCATCAGTGTTACATCATGGTCACTGGCAAATTCTTTTGTTCCCTGAGCAACAGATTGCGTCGTAAAGGCCAAACTGCCGTGAGTGTGTGGAACCCCCTTGGGGTTTCCTGTTGTCCCTGACGTATATAAAATATCCGCTGGGGTGTCTGAGGCGGGCCTCAGTGTCATATTCCGCATGGCAATAGGAGAATGGTGAGAAAGTCTTACTTGTCGCGCTGGGGTGACCAGCTTAATTCCTTTGGGTAGCCCGTTGATGGCGGTTTGAAGATCTCTCCACTGCTGTGGGGTTTTCAGCTGCCGGGATAAATATCCAGCAACAATTCTCTCTATAATCCCAGTGGCGGCCTTGCCCTCAACCTTATGCTCAATCATAGGGCCAAGAATACATTTGAGCTGCTGGAGCTTTTGAGCTTTGACAAGCGTTTGCATTTTGGCAACCGTGGGATCTGCGCCAATAATAAAGGCTTTGGCGTTTGGCTTAGCTAGCATATGCATGAGTTTCTCAGTGCGGCTACCCTCATCTTGTAACGCCAGTAAATTTAAGGGAGTGGCGATACCGCCTGCTGCCAGTATGGCAAAATACTGAATGACAAAATCGAGTGTATTGGTGTCCGCTATTGCCACAGCATCACCAGGCTTTAGTCCTAGTTCAGTTTTTAGGCCTGCGGTGGTTTGTCGAATCGCGTTAAAGAGCTGTCCGTAAGTTAAATCGGGAGTGTCTTTGTCAGTAAACGCTTTTGCAACCCGAATCGCCAACTTATCTTTGGTACTTGGAAATGTTCCTAACTCCATCAGTCGGTAGTTGAGGTCCATTTTGGGGGTATTGGCTGGAGTCATTTGCCCAAAACGCGGAGTGAATACATCTTGGGCTAGCTCACGGGCTATCTTGGGTTTTGGAAGGGCAGCGAAATGAGTTCTAGGCAAGAATGGGCGCGAAGCGACTTGAGGCGAAGCCGTCCGTGAAGTAGCCGTTTTGGATTGTATCTTACTCAATACCATAGCCCCTTGCTCCCCGTAATAAGGTTTTTACCCACACAAATTGGATGGTGACCAAAGCAAATTTAGGCCCGGTAAAAAAGGCCGTTTACTTTGTGTTTCCTGACTTTGGCCTCACCTCCAAAGGTCACGGACAGATTCT
>CAZZIY010000295.1:0-2499 GCA_964654525.1 uncultured Vampirovibrionales bacterium
TATTTTTCAGTATCCAGACCAAGCAGTTTGGAACTATCACCGGTGGCTTTTTCTGTCTCAGCTTTTACCCCTTGCAGTAAGCGTAATTTCATTTTCATCACCCAGTCTGGCAATAGTTTCAGTAGCAATGGGGTCATAAACATTCATAAAACCGTTGCATTGATTAACACAGGAACCCAGGACATCAGCAAGGTTGAAGCAAAAGAATCCGGATGAACTGTTTCGATCAGTCTGGCTAGCATCACAAAAGAGAACTCTCCTACTTGAAAAAGCGTAGCCCCCAACCAAAATGAATTCCAGCGGTGTGTTCCAGAAATGAGTCCAGCTGCAAAGGCTAATAAGGCTTTTACAGTAATGATGACCATTGTGACCAATAGTACTTGGCCCAAATGAGCCCATAAATAGTGGGGATCTAGCATCATCCCCACAGAGACAAAAAATAGACTGGCAAAGACATCCCTGAAAGGGCGGCTTTCTGTCGCAATATGTCGGCTAAAAAGAGTTCCACTCAGCGATAGACCAGAAATAAAGGCGCCTGCTTCGTATGAAAGCCCCATCAACCCTGTAAGTGCTGCCATTCCCAAGCTGATAGTAACCACGCAGAGCATCATGATTTCAGCATTGTGACGCGCCATCAAACGCTCCAGAACCACAGGCATCACTTTCATACTGATCCACAATGCCACAACCAAAAATGCAGCTGCTTTTGCCAGTGTCCAGACAAGATCCACCGCATAGCTAGGCCCCACGGGCTGACTTAACAAGGGAAGCATCGCCATTAAGGGGACTATGGCCAAATCCTGCATCAACAAGACGCCTAAAATCTGCCTTCCCTGAACCGTCTCCAGTTCATTTAAGTCTTCCAGGCTTTTTAGCACAATGGAAGTGCTACTAAGAGACAAAATCCCGCCCAGCAGAATACTCAACCCCCATGGCAGTCCGAGAAACTTAAATCCAACAGCAAACACCAAGGTTGTCATTCCCAGCTGCATAGCGCCCATTAAGGGAATACGTCTTTCTAAATGCCGCAGTTCATCGACAGAGAGCTCTAAACCGACAATAAAGAGCAAAAAAAGCACCCCTAAATGGGAAAATTCCGAAACCCAGGCAGTGTCAGAAATCCAGCCAATGCCTTTGGGTCCAATGAGACAGCCCGTTGCAATATAACCTAATAGTGAAGGCAGGCGAAATCGCTGAAAGCCAAATGCCATCACGGTAGCCAAGCCCAAAAGAGCTACTGTGGTCTCTATAACGTGCAATCCATACTCCTAGTTAAAAATTATTCTCAAAAAATTAAAGATAAAATCTTGGTAAAAAGCAACGAGAAAGACTCTTTAAGACAACGAACAAGGATTTTCTTAGGTCATGTAATCAGCCGTTGTTTTATCTGCTACAAGCGCTCATTTTATGGTATCATCACAGCCCGTCATCCCCCTGAAACAGGTCTAGTTCATGCCGTCTTCTGTGCCTTCTTCTGAAGAGTATCAATCTCAGCAAAACGAGTCTCAAGCCCCTCAGGGATTTGGTCCCCATTTTGTGAATACCAACGTACTAATTATTGGGACCGGTATTTCAGGTTTGTTCACCGCCCTAAAATTGGCAGAATCTGGGGTTCAGGTGATGCTAATTACTAAAAACACGCTGGAAGAGAATAACTCTCGCTATGCTCAAGGGGGTATTGCCGCTGTACTCCCTCAAAAC
This sequence comes from uncultured Vampirovibrionales bacterium, assembly GCA_964654525.1. Lineage (GTDB taxonomy): Bacteria > Cyanobacteriota > Vampirovibrionia > Vampirovibrionales > Vampirovibrionaceae > JAIEMW01. Next base: position 1,702 of record CAZZIY010000295.1, read on the forward strand.
ACTGAAGATTCCTTAGAACTCCATCTAAAAGACACTCTGGTTGCAGGGGCTGGCTTATGCAATCAGCCTGCCGCCAAGTCTATTTTGGCAGAAGCCTTTGAAGCAATCAGTGATTTACTGGATTACGGGGTCCCTTTTGATAAAAAACCGACAGGTCATCTGGAGTTGACCCTTGAAGGCGGACACAGCGTGCGGCGGATTATCCATGCTGGAGGCGATGCCACCGGACAAGAAGTTGAACTAACACTGCTTAACAAGGTTTTAGCCCATCCCAATATCATTACCCACGAATTTTACCAAGTTCGTGGACTAGACCGAGTGGAGTCTGGCGCCATTCGCTGCCATGCCGTTGATCTTAAGCATCAAACAGATTGGCTTATAGATGCTAACCATGTGGTCCTGGCCACCGGTGGTCTGGGAAGACTTTACGCCCAAAGTACCAACCCTGCGGGTGCAACTGGTGACGGTTTTGCACTGGCATTAAGCCTAGGCGCCGACCTCAACGATATGGAGTTTGTCCAGTTTCATCCCACAGCCTTGTTTTTAGAAGGACAAACCCGGTTTCTGATCTCTGAGGCATTGCGAGGAGAGGGAGGCATCCTACGAAACTCTCGTTTGGAACCCTTTGCCGTGCAGTATCACCCTTCTGGAGAGCTGGCACCTCGAGATATTGTGACCCGAGCTATTTTTCAAGAGATTCAAACTCAGTGTTATGGTATAGAGTCAGACCCAGATTCATCCTTGCAGTTGCCTCACGTCTGGCTGGATATGCGGCATCTTTCTGCTGAATTACTAGAA
>CAZZIY010000296.1:0-2458 GCA_964654525.1 uncultured Vampirovibrionales bacterium
TCCTCTCCTCGGATATGGTCTGCAGCATCCTCCAAGCTCATCCCCGCTGTAGAGGTTTTATCGATTGTGACAATCTCATCTTTACTTCTCACGCCGGCTTTGGAAGCCGGGGTATCGGGCATTGGGGCAACAACCACAATTTTTCCGTTTTTTTTGGCAATTTGAATCCCCACCCCAAACAGGTGTGAATCAATTTTGAGGGTTTGTTCTTTCATATCTCGCGGCGGCAGATACCGGGTGTACTCATCACCCAAAGAAGCCAACATAGAAGAGATTGCCACTTGCGCATCATCAAGATCTTCAAGCTGATTGTCATAATGGTGCCTCCAACGACCCCAATCCTGCCCATTGAAACCCGAGTCCACATAATCCAAATAGATATTCTTCCACACAGCATCATAGAGGTTTCGGGCAATCTCAATGGATTGCTCACGGGTTGGGTTTTTGGTGGTGTGTGTCCCTGAATGATCAACGTAATCTCTAAAGGAAATACGATTGCCGCACCCAGAAACTGTGAGCAGCAGCAATACCCCCACAAGAAGCACTGGCCCCAGGGGCTGAACAGCACCACGGAGCCAGTGAAAATTACGTTGCTTTCGCATCAAAAAATTAGGCACAAAACGCACAAAGCTAGGAAGAATATCCTTCCACACCACTCACCTTGGTAGAGGCATTGGAGAGAATAAACAAGTCAATAATCTCAGATAGCTCGTTGGCTCGGCCCTGGTAGAACTTAATGTCAGATTCCAGTTTGCGTATCACGGTCTTGTACTCTTCAATCTTTTTAATGTTAGAGCGAACCGCATCCAGCATTTCCGATTGGGCAGACTGGGCTTCAGAAAGCACGTCTTCCATCGAGATGCCCATGGCTTCCATGGTCAAACGGATAATTTGAGCCCCGGTTTGCTTGGTAACGCCTTCTGGCAAATCATTCACCAGGCGGATTAGGGTACGGACATTGTTGGTAAATTCTGCTTCCACATCGGGGCGTTGGTTATCACCACCAGAGAAAACTTCTCCGTGGCTGGAAAAATGGCTAGGCTCTGGGCGTGTGGCAAAGGTTGCTTGAGAGCTGATCGGGCTGACTGAACCTACACCTTCGCTATACTCAACATCCCCGTTGGCTGAAAATACTGGGGGTTTCGATAAATCTTTGTATCCTGATAAGTCTTGCATACGTCCTCCCGAGACTGCATTATTCACCGACACTGAGCTGGGCACTGAGTTAGGAGTCGTACCCACTCGCTGGAGCATTTGCTGAAGCCATTGGCTGATTTCAATATCGGATGGCTCAGATGAGGCTTCCGGTGCGGCCTTGTCAAACGGAATGGCGTCAGACTCAGATAGCGTTGGGGCCTCGTTTCTCAAATCCAAGGTCAGTGTATCACTTAAATCGGATTTTGCACCCAGATCCCCGAACAAGGCCGTATCAAATTGTAATAAATCGGCAGGTTCTGCGAACTCTGGATAAGTTTGGTCTGGCGGTAAAACCAGTGTGGGCAAAGGCGAAGCTTCTAGCAAATTCTGTGAAGAACCTTCTAAAAACTCCTCCAACGCTTTATCTGACTCTAAATCCTGTTCTAGCGAGAGACTTTCTCGAATGAGCGAGTCTAGAACATCAACCTGCTGCTGAAGACTCTGAGATAACTCTTGCAAATCTGAGGGTAAGCTTGACGCTTCCATCGTATTTTCATCATCAGACGTTCCCCAATCCAGAATAGGTGGTGTTTCTAGTATCATAGCCTCTGGTTTTATAACCGCAATGGGTCGCGTCTGACCTTTTTTCTGCTGATTAACCAAAAAGGCATCAATTCTCTCGGGGGCTCCGTCCGGAAAAAGAGCGTCCAGTTCTTGGTGAATGGCCTCATCACGAATCCCTTGATCGGGTTGTGCTTGCTCTGGCTGTAACTGACTAACAAAGGGTAGGACAGTAGGAACTTCAGAACGGGTGACACGCTCAAAGGATTGAAATTCTGAAGGGCTCTGCTTGTCTTGAATCCGCAAAGAAAGTTTTTGAAAAGAGGTCATGGATCCTTGGGCTGGGGAGCTTGGTTCAATTAATTCACCAAAAGACATAGGTTCCGTCACCATGGGGTTATCCCATACAGAAAAAACCGTCTCTTGCTTAATCGGCGGCAACAGCTCTGTCGAAATCGCTTTGGTCCAATCGCCTTCAAGCCATTCGTCATTATCATGTGGCTGTCTTAACGCAGACAGTAAACCAATCGCAACAGAACTCGAACGGGGATCATTAGACGATGCCTGATTTAAATTGTGATCGCGTGCGCTCATTGAAGAATAAGCCCAATCCACCCGGTTTGATTGTAGGAACTCGATAACTCTCTAAAGAAATAAAGATGCAACGTTAGAACAAAAATATCCTATAGCCTCTAAATTTCAATGCATTTATTCTAGCATTGAATTCGCACTTTTATTGATACAATACTGTTATGCTGCA
>CAZZIY010000297.1:0-2456 GCA_964654525.1 uncultured Vampirovibrionales bacterium
GACCAACTCTATGTTGAGAGAGGTTGGATTATTGGTCCCGATTCTAACCGTGGGTACCGCAGAATGGTCCCTTCTCCTAAACCGCAGCGGGTTTTAGAAATGGCGGCATTGATCCCCTTGATTCAAGACCCCCATGTGATTCCTCTCTGCGGGGGTGGTGGTGGTGTTCCTGTTTTTATTGATGATACGGGGATCCATCCAATCGAAGCTGTTGTCGATAAGGATTACACCTCTTGTGTTTTGGCAAAATCTCTCAATATACCTAATCTACTCATTTGTACCGAAGTAGATGCGGTCTATCTTCATTACGGAAAACCTGAGCAAGTGGCCTTGAGAACAGTTACTTTGAGCGAAGCAGAGAAGTATATGGCCCAAGGCCATTTTTCTGCGGGAAGTATGGGCCCTAAAGTAGCTGCATTACTCGATTATTTGCGAATTAGCGATAATGACACGATCCCAATTATAAAGCGGGCCATGATAGGGAGCGTCGAGACCATGCTGCAAACCTTACTGGGAAAAGCGGGAACAGCATTCTGTACTTAAAGAAAACGAACTAAGGAGATATTCAGGTGGATATTGCACATGCCATGGTAAAAGCAGTGGTTCAAGGGCTGACAGAGTTCTTGCCCGTTAGTAGCACGGCTCATCTTACACTGGCCGATGCACTGTTTGCTCAATGTGGAGGAAGTAATCCCCCCTTGCCTGGTGAGAATGAGTTTTATGATATTTTGCTGCATTTGGGCACATTGTCTGCCGTTCTGATTTATTTTCGGCGTGATCTGTTAGATATCATCCTGATGTGCCTGGGTAAAAAAACAGAACGCGGTGCCTACAGTCAGTTGGGTGTGTTGCAAGAAAAGGTATTACCCATTCAATTAATCGTTTCGATGTTCGTGACCGTTGTGGTGATCCTGACATTACTTAAAGGAAGTGGGTTTCTGATGTCTGCGCTTCACTGGAATGAGGTGCCTAAAGATAATTTATCCGAATTTTTCTTTCGCCATCCCCGCTTCGTGGGGCTCCATTTACTGATAACCGGCTGCTTACTTTGGGGCGTGGAGATGCTCCTTAAGAAACGCCAGAATCATAGCCAGTCTTCATTTGAACTGAAACATGCCGCATGGGTGGGGCTTGCGCAAGGATATGCCGCTATTTTCCATGGGATATCTCGATCAGGCTCGACCATGGCAACCGCATTGGTTCTCAATATTGACCGGTTGACGGCTGCCCGTTATTCCTTTTTGCTGAGTATCCCCACATTTTTGATGGCAGCGGCGTATGAGTGCTTAAAATTACACGATTTACGGGTGCTTCCTTTGCTGAATTGGCCCCTGATGCTCAGCGGAACGGTTGTTTCAGCGATTGTTGGATATTACTGTGTGAAGCAGTTTATTCAGTTTGTGGCATCACACAGCCTCAAGCCATTTGCCGTCTATTGCTGGGGGATGGGGATAGCAATCATGATTTATTTCAGTGTATTTGGCTACGTGACTGCAGGCTAAATGTTAGATTAAAAAGCTTTTAGACGTGTTGTGTTCTTCTTGCATTTGCATATAGGGAGTGATTGCCTGAAAACTTTGCTCGACTCCTTCGAGATCAAACACTTCGATGGCCAAATTCACCTTGTTGGGGCGTAAGACCAGATGGTTTAAGAAACCTTCCATGTCGATACTGCCTTTGTGAAAGGCATGGTGATCGTCGGAATCCCCGTTGTTGTTGTGAGCATGGATGTAATGCAGGTTTGAGCCCAATTCATCCAACCAGGTAATGGGCGGAACGTCACAAAACAGATTGACGTGCCCCGTGTCCAGGCAGGCTTTGAAGTGAGGAGAATTGATCCGGCTGACCATGTCGTTGAGAATATCCGGTCGGTCGTCCATAAAATTTTCCATCAGAATGACCAAATCACTCCCATGGACGTTGGTCTCAATCACTTCTTGCCAGTAGTCAACACATTGAGACATCCAGTCATCGTAGACTTTGGCAACATCATAAATGGGGGTAAATTGAGAGTGAAAAATAAGGTAGTTGACGCCAAGCTCTTTGCAAACATCAATGGCCTGGCTGTAGCGTAGTTGAGAAGCCTCTCGGATTTTGGGATCGAGGCTGACTGGGTTCATATCAAAGATGGGCCCGTGTAATGAGAGTATGCCGTTGATATTTTTGTATTTAGCCTTGTATTTGGCGATTTCTTGGTCTTTATTGTCGAGCATCTGCGGGGTCATAAAGGCCGGAATTTCGTAACAGGTTTGGTTGTCCACAGCAAAGGCCAGGCCGTCGCTTTCTTCAATATATTTGGGGGCAGCAAATATTTTTTCGATCACTGCAAAAGATCCTTATGACAGGATGTGATATTACCTTGTTTCATTGTCCCATGAGTTTTGGTGTTTTTTTGAAGGGGCGAGTGTGACCCATCTTCATCGACTCATCGACCAAAAGGAGAGTGACTTTAAAGA
>CAZZIY010000298.1:0-2453 GCA_964654525.1 uncultured Vampirovibrionales bacterium
AACCCAGAACAATTTGGACCAGGGTCAACCCATTCCACGTTTTCGTCCAATACACTGGGTACCGCAACCGGGCTTGAAGTGATGACTATTTTTGAAGATGGTGATTTTGAGACCTCCGTGCCAGCAAAAGGAGCGTATTTCTTAGAGCAACTTCAGTCTCTCCAAAAAAAGCATCCTGAGATTGGAGATGTCGACGGGCTCGGGCTGGCGCTCAGAATGGAAATGTGCCAAAAAGACGGATTCACCCCCAGTCGAGAGTTAGCCGATGCCATGTTCCAGAAGGGCCTTAGCGGCGATCTCCAGGCGCGAGGCAAGAAAATGGGCTTGATTCTTGATATTGGTGGGTACTACAAAAATGTGGTCACTCTGGCCCCCTCTCTCACCATCACTCATGACGAAATCGATCTCGGTATTGAATTGCTGGATCAAGTGATCACCCAGTGTAAAAAAGAGGGGGCTGGAGCATAACAATGAGTCAAAAACCCTACAGCTCAAATCCCTTTCAGCAAAATATTTTTCCCTCTTTCGCAGGTCCGAGTAACATTTCAGAACTTGCAAAACAAGTACTTCCCTTTGGACAGTCCGTCTTCACTGTTTTTTGCGATTTTGACGGAACAGTTTCTCTGAAAGACTGTACTGACACCCTTCTCTCAGCATTGGCTTCTCCTGAGTGGGAAACCATCGAAGAAGAGTGGGTTCGTGGTGACATTTCATCGAGAGAATGTCTTGCCCGGCAGATCCCTCTAATTGAGGGTGGTTGGCCTGCTATTCAACGGGTGCTAGACACCATTGAAATTGATCCAGCCTTTTCCAGTTTTGCCCAATGGTGCCGAAGCACAGGAATTCGGCTTTTTATGGTCAGCGAAGGTCTGGACCGGGTGATTCAATACATGCTCGACAAGGCCGGGATTCGAGTGGACGGCATCTTTGCCAATCACCTCGTGTGCCATGAGAACGGCCATGTGGATATTGAGTTCCCCAGAGCCAATCTCTCAGGCGGTTGCGATGCCGGTCTTTGCAAGTGTGCCATTCTAGAGAACCCGCTGCTTAACAGGCATAAGCAAACTGTCGTAATCGGTGACGGCCGGAGTGACTTCTGCTGGTCCTTAGAAGCAGATGTATTATTTGCCAAAGGCAAACTACTCACGCATGCGCAGAGCCATCAGAAAGCGGTCTTTGGGTTCCAAACATTTGATACCGTGCTTACTGAACTCAGACACCTTCAACTTGAGAGAACCCCTCACTCCAGTAAAGCAATCCCGGAGTTTGATCTAGCTCGGTCATGACTGAGGCGCCCAATAAATCCAATACCACTGCAGTTATTTTGCTGCACGGACTGACCGGCACCCCGGCTGAAATGAGAGCCTATGCCAAAAAATTTGAACTCAGAGGCATCCATGCCCCTACCCCCTTACTGGCAGGGCATGGTGGTTCTAACGACGATTTACTCTCTGTCACCTGGGAGGATTGGCTTCATTCTGTAAAAAAAGCGGTCCAAGAAGCTCAGCTTTCTTATCAGAACGTCTTTATCGCCGGGGTTTCAATGTCTTCGTTGCTAGCAGTTCTTACCGCAACGGAACTACCCAATATCAGCGGTATTATTTTGATGTCTCCCACATACGGAACCTATGCACGGGGAACGGATTGGCGAAAAATTTTTCTCCCTCTGCTGTACAAAATGCCAGATTGGGTCCACCGGTGGATATACTGGGAAGAGACTCCTCCATACGGCTTAAAGGACGAGCGGCTTCACCGGCGAATTAAAACTCAATTAGACCGAAATACCCAAGGAGAGGCCGGAGAACATGGACTTTACCGGACTTATGTAAAGTATTTTTTTCAATTAGACCAAATGCAACGACGTGTGCGTCAACGTGCACATACAGTTTTATGCCCCGTGCTTCTATTGCATTCTGTTGAAGATACAGTCATGGATCCCCTCAATGCAGCGCTTCTTTACCGGGATCTCGCCAGCACTCAAAAGTCACTCCGTATTATCAATGATAGTGATCATGTGATGATGCTGGATCTTCGCAAACACCAGGTATTTCAATGGATTTATGAGTTTATACAAACCTATGAACAAACAGACAACAACAGAAATCAAAGCCTCACAGCTTAGTGCTTGTTTGCACAATACCTGGCAATCACTCACGCCTAATGAGTGGAAAACGCTGTTCCCCACCACGGCAGATTCACCCGAAATGCTAGCCCACAATGAACGTAGCGGGTTTGATGGCGTTTCATTCTATAGTCTTGTGGTCACACTGAATGATGATAAAAGTCATAAATCCACCCCCAAAGAACGACCCATTCTCTATATTCCACTCTTTTTAACGTCTTTTGATATCCCTCGAATTTTTGATCCCCGCGTTGCTAATAAAGCAAAAAACATCTTAGAAAAACTCCCCTCTTTTGTTCGCTCCTGGTTTTATCCAACGATGCTGGGCATT
>CAZZIY010000299.1:0-2424 GCA_964654525.1 uncultured Vampirovibrionales bacterium
AAATCAAGCAGCTACCCAGAGAGAATGTTATTAATACAATTGGGGAGTATGTTATGCGTGTGTTGATTTTAGGAACCCGCTCACTCACATCGATTCTGGTCAGTATGCTAACAGTAACCACGCTCAGTGCAGCAGTTACGCTTGAAGCGTTTGCCTTTGGCAAAGCCAAATCAGAAAAAACAGAGATTGCAGCACCCGCCGGATTTCTCTCGGATAACTCTGGACTTAAGTGGAAAGACGAGAAAGTCGGTTCTGGCGCGGAAGCAACTAAAGGGCACAAGGTAAAAGTACACTACGTGGGAACTTTATACCCCTCTGGCAAAAAATTTGATAGTTCCAAGGATGCCGGTAAACCCTTTGAGTTTAAACTCGGTGCTGGTGAAGTCATTCCTGGCTGGGATAAAGGGGTTGCCGGGATGAAAGTTGGCGGTCACCGTACCTTGATTATCCCTAGCGCTCTTGGTTACGGGGATGAAGGCTTCTTCAATGTGATTCCGCCCAAGGCCACGCTGAAATTTGATGTGGAACTGCTGGACGTTAAGTAACGCCTGACTTTTTATTAGATCCCACTTTATTACATCTCACTTTCATCCTGGACTGTGGTAACATACTACGTCAGTCATATACTGACCTCTCTGTTGTATGACATCAGTTTATGTGTGTGTTTTGTGTGTCGTAATGAGTGAGACCCTCCTCCTCTGATGTTGTTTAATCTATATTTTAGCGGTCTTAGACAGCCAGTTAGCTTTAAGAAGCCTCTCTTTTCACGAGAGATTGCCGTAAAGCCTTGTGCCGATGGGTTCGCACAGGCTCAGCAAGTAAAAGTAACGCAGCCTAAAATTATGAGACTGGTTCTAAAAGGGCCCGCCAAGCCGGATGCCGCCAAAGCCATTCTTGCCACTGCTTTTCAACAATGGCCCTCTAACACCCATTGTCGTTATTTCATTCTTCCGGGTGGTTTTCTAGAAGTGCCTCTGCCGGAAAATTGGCAGGGAGTCAGTGGCTGGAAAGGCCGAACAGAAGACAAAGATGCTTGGCGGTATTTGGCAGAAAAGGTTGCAACACCTGCCCTGGAAACGCTGCTCACCCCTCAATTTTATGAAGCAGCGAGCGGAAAATGTGATTATCTCAGCCTGGGGGTCGATATCGTCTCTGAAAAAGGCATGCAAGGACCTCACCTGGAACTGGTTGCGATGGTGGATATGCGAAAACAAACGATTATCCGGTGGACGGGAAAATCCTTCCCCACCCGGAATCAAGACAAGCAGCTGATTCAAGTGAGCGATCTCGGCAGTCATTTGCTGGTGCAAGGAAAAGAACGCGTGGTGATACTAGGCTGCAATGACCTTAATTTACTGAGCCCCAGAGTATCCCACAACGTCAAAGCAAACAGCCCGAGGGGGCGTTTGGTTCGGCAAATGCAAGCCTTGGTTAAAGCCTTTCGCCCCACGGTGATTTTACAGCACCCTCATGAAACAGACACACCCAACTCCTGGCTGACCACGTGGCGGCATATCGAAAACACGCTGCCCTCGTTGCGTCATTGGGCCGGAACGATTCGCTATCACAATGCCCACACCTCCCCCCGACAACCGTTAGAAAGAGTGATTCAGTTTACGCAAAGCAGTGCTGATCCGGCTGCCACACAGAATATTGTGATAGACACCACTGCATTTCACTCTCGACCCAGCCGCTATCTTAACGGTTTCAAGTGGTTCTAGCACCATGAATCCCATCAGCAATTCAAGCAATCGCGTCACCTTTCGAAGCAGCATTTTTCACCGGAATTATCCCTATCCCGTTCAGATCCCCGATCTCAATCTTGGAAATACGGCCCCGGAAAAACCGCGCAAACACGCCAAAAAGAATCTACCCCTCTGGTGTACCTGGGGCGCACTCTGTCTTAATTTGATTGGTGGACCCGCACTCATTGCCGGAAGTGTTTTGACGTCCATCACAGCACCAACGACAGCACCGGCTGAGCAAACGCCACCAATCGTTACAGAGGAAACCTCATTAAAGAGCCCTACAGAGACTCTCCATGTTATCTCAAATCCCCCAACAGAGGTGGCTTTAAGTGAGACTGAGATGGAAAAACTGGCCAAATTCCTCACACAATCGGGTCTGACTGTCATTGCAGCCTCCGGCATTTTAGGCTCTCTGTCCGAATTAGGGGTGGGCCGAAAAACAAAACAACCATCGTATTTTTTGGGCAATCTCCTGTTTCTCGCCTTTGCACCACTGCTAACGATCGAGTCGCAAAGGGTCCGTGGCGCTGCAATGGCCTTGTTGGGTTTGGCCTATTCGGGTTGGGCCAATGTCATTGCCAATCGTTTTGTTAAAAAAGAGGCCCATCCCCTCCATCCCTCTCCGCGAGAGAACGATTTTGGGTTCATGTTTGATACCGGCTTTTTAAAACAATTG
>CAZZIY010000300.1:0-2414 GCA_964654525.1 uncultured Vampirovibrionales bacterium
CCTTTTTCTCGTTTGCTAGGGGGTTGTGAAATTGATCATCTGGTTTCCCAGCCCCAAAAAGACATCTTGCAAAGACCCACTCACTAGCTGAACACCCAAAAAGATGACCAGGGCAAATAGGACTAAAATAGCAGCATATTCCGTCAGAACAGCACTGCCAAGCTGAGAAACATATTTTTTTCGAGTGTGCCTACGCAGAGCATTCAATGACGTCAACACCTTGCCTTTGATAACCTAAAGGCCATTGGTTGTATCACAAGCCAATGGCCCGAAACAAAAGATTTAAACCCATTAAGGGGTCTGGTTGAGTGCCGTTTGCAGTTGGCTACTGATGTTGGTCAGAGACCCTTTAATTTGCGTACCGAGTGTACTGAGTGCAGCAATGCTCACAACAGCGATTAAGGCCAAAATCAAGCCATATTCAGCCAACGATTGGCCTTTGTTTTTTTGTAACTGCTTCACACCAGAAAATGCTGTCATCGTCATCTGTTCATCAATCTCCTAGGTTATTTCTAATGCCGGGTTGAGAATATCTATCTCTATGTTCTTAGCTTATAAGCAAATCCAGAAGTTCCCCATCACCCGCAAGGGTGAAAATATAAAACCTCAAAAAAATAGAGTTGAAGACAAGTCTACCCTGAATATTGATAACCATAAATACTGGCAACCCTGTCTTGATAGAGCAACGCCCACTGAGAGTTTGGAAAGACTATTTTGTTTTGGGCTTTAGAAAGCTTTTTATGGATAGACTCTGGAACGATTACCCAGTGCGTGGCAGGGAACTGTGTGAGTATCTTCTTTGCGGCCAAAACATCTGGAATATCTTTATCTAGTACCTTGTAAAAGCGGTCTATCACCACAGCCAGAGAGGCATCATACAACTCTTCGTAACGCCCGTCCATAGACACCCGGAGTGAGGGATAACGCTGCCACATCACGTATTCCCCCCAGTCAAAGGGACAAAAAATATTTCCTGTTACCTTCTGTTGTGCCAGCCAGCTCATGGCTTTTTCGGGATAGGTGCGTTGGCTTGGAAAGCGCTGGGGCTTGAGCGTGTCTGAACTCAAAGTCATCATCATTAATCCCAAAGACAACCCCAGAGGAAGAGCTGAGCGAAGAACGCCAGGAAAGAACAAGAATGACGGTAATGCCAAATTCCCCTGTCCTGGTCTCGCCCAGAACACAAGCCCCATGGTCTCAATCAGCCAGATTTCACCAAAAAACGGGATCAATTTCACATGCCCCCATGCAGCAACCCCAAACAGCCCCAATATAACGGCCGCAAAAATCAGCTGTTGAATCATCCTATTGCTGTCTGGGCGATCTTTGTTTTTTTGCCAGCCCCAAACAGCCAAGCCCGTCGTGATGACGTTACATGCGGCGAAAAACACAGTATATTCCAAAGAAAACTGAGGCAGTGAAGACCACTCAATAATGAGGGAACGATCCAACAGCCACGAATACAACATATGAGGATAAAAAGAAAACCCATAGGGAGTCAGCGCGGTCACCGCAGCACACGTAATCAACCCCACGGAAAAGGCATAGCATTTGTCCCACTGCCGTGTAAAAGCCGAGCGCAGTCCAAATAGACCCAGTACAATAAACCCCATTAAAAAGCCCCCATGAAGATTCACCCAACAAAGCATCCAGGCGGGGAGCAACCATAACCAAGCTCGAGATAACTTTTGCCAAAAATAGCAATTTGCCAGAGCTAAAAAAAGGGAAAAACAAAAAAACCGAAAATATGGCATCGAAAGCTGGTCAGCCAGCCGGTTGGAACCAGGCAGAGATACAGAACCATTACAATGACACTAATCAGTGTCCATGCCGGTCCCGAAGAGGAGTTCTCTTCTTTTTGGCGTAAATAAGCATTGGCAACCACACTGGCTGTCCATAGATTGAGTCCTGCCGTCAAGGCAAAAAAAACGAATTTGGCCAGCAAGAGTGAGGTGGGTCCTAAAGACTGCCATAGCCCGTAAAGAAAAACACTGGCCCCCCACTCATGATCAATCCACCGGGCCCCGTATGCCGTATAACTATATGTGTCCAGAAAGGGCAAAATCTGCCCATGGCTCTCCCAAATCATCCGACCAATCGCCAGGCGCCCCCACAAATCTGGATCTGCCGCATCAAAGAACTGCATAATATAGACACCCAGGCAGATCGTAAAAACACTGTAGGCAAAATAGGCGGGTTTATCTATACGTGTTGTCACAACAAATTCACTCAGCCGGTCTTTTATAGCAATCAAAAGAAACCTTCCAGAAGCCGTCCCCCACTATAAGGGGCTGTGCATCTGAAAGGTTTCCCTAGCTTATTTATTATTAGGCAAATGCGGTTTTGATCAAGTTAACCGGCAAGCACACGCTAGAGACTATTCCCTGCACAAAAGTCCAGCTACTATCACGCAT
>CAZZIY010000301.1:0-2412 GCA_964654525.1 uncultured Vampirovibrionales bacterium
AACCGCCGGCCTGCCTATACTCGGTAAGACAAACTTGGACGAGTTTGCGATGGGAAGTTCCACAGAAAACAGTGCCTTGAAGGTGACACGAAACCCTTGGAATCGAGATTGCGTTCCAGGTGGTAGCTCCGGTGGGTCAGCTGCTGCTGTCGCGGGGGCAATGGCGCCTTTATCCCTTGGCTCAGATACAGGTGGGAGCGTTCGTCAACCTGCCTCACTGTGCGGACTGGTTGGGATGAAGCCAACATACGGACTGGTTTCTCGCTACGGACTGGTGGCCTTTGGTAGCAGTTTAGATCAAATTAGTCCTTTTGCTGGTGATGTAGCTGATGCGGCGGCGCTGCTACAACTGATTGCTGGATTTGATCCGCTGGACTCAACCACACTCAAGACAGAACAACCTGATTACTTAACGACTCTGGAGCAATTGCCCAGTAATTTGCGTATTGGGGTGATTCAAGAGTTAAACGGTGAGGGCATGCAGTCTGAAGTGGCTGAAAATTTCACCGAAATGGTTGAATTATGCCAAAAACAATTAGGTGCGAGTATTAAAACAATTTCAATGACAGGGATTCAGCCTGCAATCGCTGCCTATTATATTGTGGCAACAGCAGAAGCAAGCTCTAATCTCGCCCGTTTTGATGGCGTTCGGTACGGGCAACGTAAAAAAACAGCCGGAGATGTTCATGCGATGTACCGTAAAACCAGAGCAGAAGGCTTTGGTCCTGAAGTGATCCGAAGAATCATGCTGGGCACCTTCTGTCTTAGCTCTGGTTACTACGATGCCTATTACGGCAAGGCACAACGTGCACGAGCCTTGCTGCGTAAGCAGTTTCAAGAGGCTTATAGTCAAGTCGATTTGCTAATTTGTCCCACATCACCGACAACAGCGTTTAAAATTGGAGAGAAGGCATCTGATCCTGTCAGTATGTATCTCTCTGATATCGCCACAATTCCGGTAAATTTGGCCGGTATTCCTGCGATTAGTATTCCTTCTGGATTCGATAGGTCAGGACTGCCCATGGGGCTACAAATTCTCGGACCTCATCTTTCTGAAAACAAAATATTTCAGGTTGCTCGAGCAATTGAACAAGTGACAGGATACCGCCATCTGTTGCCACCCGCATTTGCGCAGACTGTGGCACAGTAGTACTTGCCGTAATGACGTTTGCAGACATCCTGAACCACCACACCGCTCCCGTGGTCACCGTGGAACTCTCCCCCCCCAAAGGGACAGATATGGGATTCATGCTTCAACGGGTGTTGGATTTAAAACCTTGGGTCGATGCCATTAATGTGCCTGACTGTCAGCGGTCCATTCTTAAGATGAGCTCCTTGGCAGCCGCCAAGTTGATTCAAGACGAGACGGGCGTGGATACGGTTTGGCAATTAACATGTCGAGACCGCAATTTGTTGGCTTTGCAAGCCGATTTAATGGGAGCCTACGCGCTTGGTTTGCGAAATGTACTGGCGTTGACTGGGGACCCTGTGCAGGTCGGGGATCATAAAGATTTGGCCCAGCAAGTGTTCCATTTGGAGTCTATTCGGCTACTAGAATTGATTCAGGCGTTAAACCGGGGCGATGATGCCACTGGAAAGGCGCTCAAAAAAAACGGTACCCAATTTACCGTGGGGGCTGCCCTCAACCCACTGCGATTGAACAAACATGCCCAACAACTGCGACTGGCTCAAAAGCTTGAGCGCGGCGTGCAGTTTTTCCAAACCCAACCGGTTTATGACGTTAATACGGTATTGGCGATGAATGAACAGTTAGAGTCAGTCTGTGACAGACTGGGTTGTGCGGTTCCCCCTGTGTTGATTGGTATTATCCCACTTAAAAATCCAGAAGTGGCACGAATGATGAATCAGAGTATTGCCGGGATAGATGTCCCTGAGACGGTGATTGCCCGACTGGAAGGTGCGGCTGATCCCCTGCAGGAGAGTTTTGCTTTTTGTCAGGAGTTGGTGGCTTCACTTTTGCCTTATAGTGCGGGGTTTCACTTTATGCCAGTGGGGCTGGAAACAAAAATAGCGGGGCTCTTGAAGCAATGTTTTACATCTAAGAGTGTCACCAAAAACTTGATGAATTAAATCCTTCACACGCTAAAAGGCTTAGCCTGTTTTATAATGGAGCAATAGTTCGCTTAGGAAATGAGAGAGATTGCCATGAAACAGCCTACCTTCCCTCTAGCCACTTTCCGGTTTGGGACGTTGCCGGGGTTTCGTCATTTGTGCCTGCTCTCCTGTTTGCTAACTTCTCTTGTTGCTTTAGCGACCCCTTTCTCACCGACTCTGGCTGAGGACACCCCGGTGGCTCCCTTCAAAAAAGCCCATATTTTCCTCTTCAGCAAAGACTACCCTCCCAATGTGGTTTTTGGTTATCCGATTGTCCCCGAGAAGCAGACCCTGTTC
>CAZZIY010000302.1:0-2380 GCA_964654525.1 uncultured Vampirovibrionales bacterium
CAATGTCATTGCCAATCGTTTTGTTAAAAAAGAGGCTAACCCTCTCCATTCCTCCCCGCGAGAGAACGATTTTGGGTTCATGTTTGATACCGGCTTTTTAAAACAATTGCTGAAAGATCCAGAAGCCCGAAGTATTTTTTCTCAAAAAACACTGGAAACGATCGGGTTTATTCTTAAGGATCAGGCATCCGTTGTGCTCAGTGCGCGCAAAGCCCCTCAAGTACTCAAACTCACCCTGAGGCAAAGTATGGAGGCACTTCATGCAGGATTGTCCGGGAAAAAGCTGGATATCGCTCCCAATACCGATCGGGCTCGACTCAATCCACTACTGCTCTATCTGGGAGGC
The DNA here is from genome assembly GCA_964654525.1 of uncultured Vampirovibrionales bacterium. GTDB lineage: Bacteria > Cyanobacteriota > Vampirovibrionia > Vampirovibrionales > Vampirovibrionaceae > JAIEMW01. The sequence goes on from CAZZIY010000302.1 coordinate 347, forward strand.
GGACTGATGCTCGTTTGTGGAGACGGAACCAATCAGGCTCTCACCGCACTGGGTGCCGCATTTACAGGTGCTGGACTCATGACAGGGGCCTTGGAGAGTTTTGCCATTGGCACCCAACGCAAGGATTGGATCGGCTGGTCACTTCGGTGGGGTCTTCCTCTTAAAATATTGGGCGACTTTTTTAATCACACCAACTGGGGTTACGGCACACGCACTATTGGTGAAGCCAGTGCTTACACACTCTCTGTCGAATTAAATCAAGAAGATAAACGCGAAGAGAAGCAAAAAGAGACAGCATCCTGATGAAAATGCCCCCTATCATTTTCCACCCCGTCCCTTTCCAAGGGCGCAAGGCAAACAATTTCCCTGAACCCACACCGCGAGTTCCTTTACCCAATCTCAGGCGGCAGGTCTTTCTTCAGACCGAATCCGCATTACCCACATTGCTTGCCCGCAAGGAGGGAGAAACCATCCCGGTAGTCATCCCTACGGCAGCAGAAATTCGCCATTTGAAGCAAGCCCATTTTAAACGATGGCTTGAGCAGTTCGCCCCCAGTGAACGACGAACCGCCCTATTGTTTTTAGAGAAATTACGTATTATTGGGCCAACAGAGCTGAATTTCCACTTACAGCAAGCCCATCAAAAACTCATTGGCGCAATGGCTTTTGACGGTTTTGCGGGAGATTTGAGCAAAACAGATTTCACCACACTGTATCAAGCCAGCAGTGGGGATTTAATAACCTATCATTACCGTAAAACCAACCGCATCCCGAAGGTTCACTTTCATGATCAAGCAGCGCTGGCGTCCAACGGCCAAAATAAATCCGACCGTGCGCTGGTGATTCTCGATGATTATCTGGCCACGGGGGCCCAATTTTTCTGTGAAGCTCTGGGCCACGGAAAAACACTACCGCATGATCAAAACCGACATATTGCGGATCTGGTCTCACAGTACCAACAGGTATATTTTGTCGTGGCAGGTGTGCACACCAAGGCACTGAAACGCTTTGAACTGATTGAAGCCGGAAAAACTGAAGAAGCAATTAGTGAAATACTGGAAGGCTATAAAGAAAAAGGAAATCCTGTCTACGAAATCCCCATTCGTAAAGTATTGGGCACAATTCCTGCTGGAAAAATAAAACTTCTATACTCTTTTGTGGAGCATCCCCTCCTTTCCCCGGATAATCCCCGTGTGAATGCAGAGGAACGCCAGCGTCTCAGGGCTTTTCTCCAAAAGCATAATGTCTACAAGTATCCGTTTGGCGTTGGAGGGTTGCAGGGAAACACCGTGTTCTATTACAGTGCCCCAAACAATTTGCCCGATATGCTCTGGAATACGAAATCACGGCGGCTGCGCCCAGACGGTTCTCAGGACAAAACTGTACACTGGCAGCCTTTGTTTCATCGCTTAGAGGATGTTAGTGCCTACTGGTATGCCCATGCACATAAGTTACCAGCAGAACAGCAGCTCTGGTAGCAGAATAGATCGCTTGAGGGAAATGTTAACCGCCGACATTCATTTTGTAGCGGTACAGCCATTTTCGAAACAGACTGCCCAAGTAGCCTTTTAACAGCCAGCCATCAAGCAAACGGACCATCCCGTTTTGCGGACCAACAGAGAGCATCACCCCTTTGTTATGGAATTGAAAAGGCTGTCGCTCTTGCCTTCGCAATTTATTCAGCATATCTCGGGCAACATACGTGCCTTGTTGTTCTGCTACTTGCCCCATCGCAGGCAGTACTTGCTGTGTCTTAGGGTCGACTGCGGCTGCGGAATCCCCAATCACATAGATATCAGAACGATTGGGCAACTCTAAAAATGGATTCACTTTTACCCGCTGATTATGGGGAATTTTTTCAACAGGAAGACTGGCAACAAGGGGATTTGCCTTCACCCCTGCCACCCAGATAGGCTCTCCGCCCGGTTTCACCTCAGTGGGTTTTGCATCTGGATGCGTTTTATCAATAATGGTAACCCCGTGTTCTTCAGTCACCTCAGTCACTGTCGAATGATACAAGATCTGGATTCCAGC
>CAZZIY010000303.1:0-2376 GCA_964654525.1 uncultured Vampirovibrionales bacterium
GTTAAACAACTATATACTTGATTATTGGGGTGTCGCCCAGTGGATATTTTGGATTTGAAGCCCTTATGGCTGCACAGCTGTATTTGAAATTCAGTTAGGTATACTCCTGCAGGCACTCCACCAGCTGGTGACCAGCCCACCCAAAACGCCTGTTAGGATTACGCTGACGTAAAACGAGACAGACTGCATATTTACCAGTTTTACGAGTGAGACATCCGTCCAGTGAAATAATACGGGGATAGAGAGTGCCATGCACAAAAGCAATACGGTGCTTAGTTGGTGAATGGTGATGGGCTGAATTTTGCGCAGACGTAAATCGTGACTGGGGTTGCTTTCTCCTTGCAGTAAAAAATTTGCATTCAGCGCCAGTGGCAAACAAATGGCTGTGTTAATCAACAAACTGGTGATCAACATCACATCATTGAGTCGCAGTCGGGGATATAAATCCAAAAGACTGATCGAGTCTTCGCCCAAATAGCCCTGCAAGGGTGCCAGAGTGATGATGAGCTGCATCAGAGTGGTACCACTTAGGACGCCAACCAAACACGCGGTGACGATACTCTGAATGCGGATAGCGGATTCTTCATACATAAGCGCCCCTAAACCAATCAGAAAGATCACTGCAAACAGACCCATCCAGATGATCACATCTCCTGATAGCCCAACTGGAATTAAGAAGTTGACAATCCAAAACCCCACAGTAAACATCAAGCTGAGGGTTTTAAGGCCTGATGCGCCGCCAATTGTTAACAGGGCCAGCACCACCAATCCAAGCAATAAGGAGATGACAGGAGAACGGTTCATATCCGCAATGTATGCTTGCTGCCAGATATTTTTATTGTGAGGCGTCTGCTTTGTCAGATCCACACCGAGCAATACTCGGGCTCCCGGCTTCAGCGGTAAATCTGTCACCGGGTTTTGATTTAGATAGTTTCGAATCCGGATATGCTCACCCGCATGCACTGAGTTGGTGATAAGTATCTGGACATCGTCGTACTGTTCTGCCAGTTTGGGCGTGATTTTTTCAACAACACCAGTTGCATATTGTTCGCCGGTGTAAGAGCTCTCACTGGCAAAAGCGGGGAAACTCGCAAAAATCAGCATGACATGGATGATAATAAGGCCAAGAAAATAGCTGTTTAATCGCTGGAATAATCTCATAGGCCGAAAATCCATTAGAGTAAATGCGTTTGGGTTTCGAGCAAAAGATGCTTTAGACCTGCTGGTGTAATCATGCGGCCACGAGGGGTGCGTTGAAGCAGCCCGGCCTGCATCAGGTAAGGTTCATAAACATCCTCTAAGGTCTTAGCGTCTTCTCCGAGTATGGTGGCCAATGTCTCTAAACCTGCAGGACCACCGTTGAATTGCTCTGCCAAAATTCTTAGGAGTTGTCGGTCTGTTTGCTCCAGCCCTTTTTCATCGACCTCAAATAGAGTCAAAGCTGCTTCAGCACCTTCAGCTGTGATTAAATCTGACTCCTTAAAGGTCACTTGAACATAATCACGAACACGTCTTAACAAACGATTGGCTATCCGAGGAGTGCCACGCGAGCGACCTGCCAAAGCATGGGCGGCAGAGGGTACTATGCCAATGTTGAGAATAGCTGCTGATCGGTTCAGAATCGACTCTAATTCCTCTTCCTGGTAAAAATTAAGCCGGTAGGATAATCCAAAGCGGTCTCTCATCGGATTGGCAATCGCACCTGCCTTGGTGGTGGCTCCAATGAGCGTAAAAGCCGGAATCGGAACCCGTAATATCTTGGTGCTGTGTCCCTTTCCAAGAGTCCGATCGACGGTAAAATCTTCCATAGCAGGGTAGAGTATTTCTTCTGTCACTTTATTGAGGCGGTGTATCTCGTCAATAAACAGGACATCTCCTGGAGACAGACTCATCAAAATACCAATGATGTCACGCGGGCGCTCGAGCGCCGGAGCCGCGGTGATATGAATTTGTGCGCGCATTTCCTCTGCCAGAATCATCGCCAGTGTTGTCTTGCCAAGACCGGGCGGGCCGTATAACAATAAATGTTCTAGAGGTTCTTGGCGTTGTTTCGCCGCATCAATACTGATTTTGAGGCTGTTTTTCAGGGCGGACTGTCCCACATACTCCTCCAGTGTCTTGGGGCGAATCCGTTGCTCAAGACGCTGGTCGTACTCTGTTTCTTCTTTTTTCAGTAACGTTGAGGGAGCGGGCTTATTAGCAGAAATAGGGTTTTGGAGGGGACGCTTTACTCGCTTATCAAAACTCATGCCAGTGGAAACTGGCTGTAAATCCTTCTGGTTGCTTTTTAAGGGGTCTGAATTAAATTCAATGGTCATAACGCTCGGTGGCAACGCCTTCCATCAGAAGTCAGAAACGCTCTATTATCTCTAATTT
>CAZZIY010000304.1:0-2355 GCA_964654525.1 uncultured Vampirovibrionales bacterium
AGAATGAAAAAGACAGAATGTGGATAGGGTGCAGGGGCCAGACCAAGCGGATACTAAGGTAAATCAGAACACTGAAACTAACTTACGGAGTAATCCCAAGATGACTAACTATATCAGTTCCAAAAGGGGATATAGCAACTACAAAAACATCACAAACGTCAATGTCGAATCACAGAAACGCCGTCCTACTCCCAAAGCACCTCCAGGAAAGCTTCCTCAGGCGCCAGTAAATCCTACCCCAAGACTATCTGATAGTATTCCTGGGGAGAAACTGACACCTGAGAGTAGTTTTGCGGAGAGACTTTTTAATCAATAATAGAAATAGATATTAAAGGGCCTTCAAGCACAATGCTTGAAGGCCCTTTAATGATATTGACTCTGGTGAGAGCAAAATTAACCCTGGCGCTGTTTGTGCTTGGGGTTTTCGCAAATCACCGCAACCCGTCCACGACGACGGATTACTTTGCATTTGTCACAAATCTTTTTGACTGAAGTACGGACTTTCATTGCTGCATTCACTTTCTTTTATTTGGAAGCACACCGGAAAATTCTATAACAAGGGATCAATTATAGTACAAACTTATTTCAGTCGATACGTGATCCGGCCGCGGGTGAGATCGTAAGGCGACAGTTCAATTTTTACCTTGTCCCCAGGAAGGATACGGATAAAATTCTTGCGGATCTTTCCAGAAATGTGGGCCAAAATTTCCATCCCGTTCTCCAGGCCAACCTTAAACATGGCGTTGGGCAGGGCTTCGTGGATGATGCCTTCCATTTCAATAACGTCTTTAGACATACAGTTCCTGTGTGCTTATTCCTTAATCAGGGTGAGAATTTCGGGCTCACCATCAGTCACCACTACTGTATGCTCAAAATGGGCTGAGGGCAAGTGGTCTTGTGTCACCACAGTCCAATTATCTTCTAGGGTATACACTTCCTCTGTTCCCAGGTTAAACATCGGTTCAATGGCCAAAACAACACCAGATTTGAGCTGGGGACCGCGCTCTCCTGTCCGGTAATTGTGGACAAAAGGCTGTTCATGGAGTTGACGCCCCACGCCATGTCCGCCGTAATGCCGAACAAGGCCGTAGCCGTATTTAAGGCAAACGTCTTCAACGGCCCCGGAGACATGCTCTAGATAATTACCGTCCCGCATTTGTGCAATGGCTGCAAACAGGGATTCTTTGGTGGCCATCAGGAGTTTTTCAATCTCGGGAGTCACTTTGCCAACAGGCCGCGTGTGCGCAGAATCCGCAATCATTCCCTTATACGTGGCCCCGCAATCGAGGCTGACAATATCGCCTTCTTGTAAAATCCGTTCTGCACTCGGGATACCGTGAACCACTTCCTCATTGACTGAGATGCACAGCGTGGCGGGAAAGTTGTAATAACCCTTAAACGTGGGCAATGCCCCCGCTTTTCGGATAAAAGCTTCGGCAAGTTCGTCTAGCTCTAGAGTGGACATGCCGGGCTTGAGGACTTGGGCGAGCATCGCGTGAGTATCCGCTACAATTTGCCCAGCGGATCGAATCAAGCTGATTTCGTGCCGGGATTTACGGTCAATGGCTGTTTGAGAAGTCATGATTGGGGGTTCCCTGTTCCAGAGGTAACGGGCGCTTTCAAGAACGGGTTCATCTCTTGCATCAGTGCTTGCGTAATCGGTTCTGGCGCCTGGTTACCATTGATCTCGAATAATTTGCCGGATTCTTTAAGGGTCTGAATCACAGGCATTGTATCTTTGGCAAAAGAAACCAGCCGTTTTTCTACTTTTTCGGGCTTATCATCATCGCGTTGGATCAATTTGCCTTCACCGGCCTGGTGTGGCTTATCACAAACACCCTGTGTCTTGGGTGGTTTGGAGACCAAGTTGTAGACAGCATTACAGCTGCTGCAGAACCAACGACTGCTGGCACGGCTACGCACTACGTCTTCAGGCACGTTGAGATAGAAAGCTTTGGCCAGATTGGCTCCGGTCTGTTTGCACATGCCAATCAGGGCGTCTAATTGTTCGATATTGCGCGGAAACCCGTCCAGAATAAACCCGTTGGTTTGCGGAAATTGGGCCAGTAGTTGTTTAATGGTGGCCTCTAGTACTTTGATCACAATGGGTGTTTGCACCAACTCGCCCTTGGATTGGGCCTCATCCACTGTTTTGGCCAGTGTCTGATCGGCGGCTTCACTCAGCTTGCCTTCTTTCCATTTGCGAACAATGTCCCGCAGACAGGCTCCCATATCGACAATGGGTAAGTTGAAATGCGTGGATAGAATGGCGGTTTGAGTTCCCTTGCCCCCATTCGGTGGGGCAATAAAGGGAAAAAGCTGCTTGCCGTTCAGGGCGTTGGTATGGGACTCATT
>CAZZIY010000305.1:0-2302 GCA_964654525.1 uncultured Vampirovibrionales bacterium
GCCTCTTGGCCCCAGTTATAATAAGCATCTTGCTTCATTTGCAGCATTTTGAATTATAAATGAAAGGGCATTTGCCTGATGTCTACGGCCATTACTCTTGATTCAATTTACCAAGCATTAACGCAGGCGGGAATTCAAGCAGATATCCATGGGGATAAAACCCTTTTAGTCAGTCGTCTGAGTCATCCTCGCTTCATTCAAGACAACCAGGACTTGGTCTATGCCATTGAACCTCAAGCGTTACTGACACTTCCAGGCTCTCCTGTAAAGGCTGCTATTGTGTCAGCAGAAATGAGTATCTCCCATGACTTACTATGTGGGTGGATCAGCGTTGCACGCCCTCGTGTTGCTCTGGCAGTTCTGTTGAACTTACTCGACACCCCTGTCCACACAGCTCCAGGGATCCACCCCACTGCCGTCATATCCGATACAGCAGACATTGATCCCTCTGTCCGAATTGGCGCCCTAAGTTTTGTGGGAGAAGGCGCCAAAATTGGCCCCAATAGTATTCTAATGCCTCAAGTAACCATTGGCGCTGAAGCGGTAATTGGTGCCGATTGCCTTTTTCATCCGGGTACCCGCATTGGAGAGCGCGTTCGCATTGGCAATCACGTGATTATTCACCATAACGCCAGTGTGGGTGCAGACGGCTTTAGTTTTGTCACCCCTGAGAAGGGCAGTGTGGAAACAGCCAAAGAGTCTGGGGGAAAAATCAAAGCAAAAAACACCGACCTGATTCGCATTAATTCTGTGGGCACCGTGATTGTCGGCAACCATGTTGAAATTGGAGCCTGTTCAACCATCGACCGTGCGACATTGGGCGCTACCGTGATTGGAAACGGTACCAAGATTGACAACTTGGTGATGATTGGCCACAACAATGTGGTGGGCGAAAATTGTCTGATCGTCTCACAAGTAGGCGTGTCTGGAAGCTGCAAGATAGGCAACCGTGTGGTTCTAGCCGGCCAAGTGGGGATTAAAGATCATATCACCATTGGAGATGATGCCATTGTGATGGCCAAGGGTGGCGTGATGAACGATCTGCCTGAAGGCGCTGTGGTAGTGGGGCAACCTGCCATTCCCCAAAGAGAAGCATTTCAACAACTTGGCTATATTGCTCGCTTAAAAGACATGCACCGCGACCTGGTCCAGATGAAAAAACGACTCGACACGCTGGAAAAATCCGCCCAGCAAAATCCTGCTGTCGAAACATCCTTGGTCTAGTGTCAGAGGCTCAGATTGCACGATGAGTCTTCTGTCAAACACTCCCACCTCAAAGACCTTAAGCGTCAGCGGCTCTGGCTTGATTACCGGTAAATCTGTGTCAGTTGCGGTTACTCCTCAGATTGACTCTGGGATTCGCTTCTATGTTGACGATCACGAAATTTCCGGCTCATTAGAATCCGTTGTTCATACCGATCGCGGCGTGACCCTAGCGAATACACAGGTAACTACTGCTGCAAAGCCCGCTACAATCTCTATTGTTGAGCATTTTCTGGCAGCTTGTAGCTTATACGGACTGAATCACGCCACTGTTTCAATTTCCTGGACAGAAGCCCAAGACCGTGAACTGTCTCAAATAGAACTGCCTCTCTTGGACGGAAGTGCCCATGCCTGGATATCACATTTTGAAGGCCTCTGGGGCCCACGCTCTATTGTCACAACCCAACAGGCCCTCAGGCAGCCCGTGTTTTATTCAAGCCAGAACGGCTCAAAAGCCGCTGACGCAGATATCCTCCTGATTGCCCTGCCAGCCGAACGCTTTCAGATTCGCTACGGAGTTGATTTCCCCCATCCAGATTTATTTCAACGGTGGGAGGCCTGGTCTTACGAGCAAGACGGGATCGACACTCTGGCACCAGCCCGTACCTTCGGTTTTGTGAATGAACTCCCAGAACTTCAGGCCCGTGGACTGGCCAAAGGTGTTACCTCAGAAAACACATTGGGTCTCACCGAAGAAGGAGGCTACACTCGCCCCCTTTTGTTCCCTGGAGAGCCCGTTCGACACAAGATGCTGGACTTGATTGGAGATTTAACCTTAATGGGAATCAACCCGCTCAGCGTGGGCATGCAGATTGTCGCCTTTAATGCTGGTCATACCAGTCACATTGCGCTTGCACGGCTTCTAAAGCCAATGATTCAGCCCATATTGCGTGTCTAAATTTGATGTAATTATTGTGGGTGCTGGCGCAGCAGGGATGTTTACCGCTGCCAATATTGCACTGAACAACCCACAAATATCTGTTCTGGTCTTAGAGGCTGCCAGTCAGCCCTTGCAGAAAGTTCGTATCTCAGGAGGGGG
>CAZZIY010000306.1:0-2298 GCA_964654525.1 uncultured Vampirovibrionales bacterium
CTTCAGCAATGTCCTAGAAAAATCTCTAGAATGCGACGATTCTTTTTACGATTAAAAAAGTCGATTCTGCCCACCATTTTATTGCCCTTGATGGTGTTGCTACTGCTCACCCTGATTGTGGGCTACACGGCGTATAAGCAAAGCACCGATTGGGAAGCAGCCTACAATGTGGTGGTGGAAGAATCTCAGCAGACTCGTTCTGAACGATTTTTGCTTGCCCGTGTTGTGTGGCATCTAGAAGAAGCCGCTCGCAGTAAGCAGACTGAGCGTAACTACCACTGGCAGAAAGCCCGTGTTTTGCTAGACGAGTATATTATGAAGCAGCCCCTTTCTCTGCAAGGTCAGCGCCCAGGCGAACCGCTTGCCTTACTGTGGGCTTTTTTACAGCAGGATGCCAATAACAGCCCGCCCAAAATCAATCGATTTCTAAGCGCTGTCGTGCTCACAAAATTGGGCTCTCAACCACTTCCCACAACACCCTCGCAAGATCTCAAAGCCCATTCGCAAGAAGTGACTTTTTTTATTACCGCCAGCATGATGGCACTCGGCATGGTGCTGATTACGCTGACCACGCTGGATATCAGCCGACTGGTAAGAGAACTGGCCGCATCACGCGATCTTAACACCCGGATTCAAGAAGATGAACGCCGGCGAATTGCCCAAGAGCTTCACGATGACGTGATTCAATCGATGATCGATCTCAAACGAGATATGAACTTGGGAAAAATTGAACGCTTGCTGGATGCCATGCGCCGAATTTGCAATAACTTAAAGCCCCAAATTCTGGACGATTTGGGCTTTGCGGCCGCCCTGGAATTTTTAGCGAAAGATCTCGAAGCACAAACCGGTGCCAGTGTCCGACTCTCGATGGAAGCCGATCATCTTTCAGCCCTGCCCAAAGAATTAGAATTACCTGTCTTTCGAGCTGTGCAAGAACTGCTCAGTAACATCAAGCGGCACGCACACGCCACACAGGTTAATCTCACCGTGGTGTTTCATCCCGAGGAAAGTCCACTGCTGCGCATTTATCTGAGCGACAACGGGAGTGGATTTAACCCCAAAACAAAAACCAGTGGACTGGGGCTTACCGGGGTACGAGAACGTGTTTTACAGATCAATGGGTCTTTCCAGCTCGAATCAACTCCCGGGAAAGGGACGCAAGTCCATATTCGGGTCAATACCGCTGCTTAATTGCAGGGTAATTTAGGTATAATAAAAGCATGTCTGCAGAATCCATATCAACAACCCCGCTCCGCATCGTCATCGTGGATGATCACTCTGTTGTCAGACAGGGGAGTCGTGATTTGATCAGCACGCACGATGAACTCAACGTGATTGGTGAGGCGGATTCCGGCGAAAATTTACTGGGATTGCTGAAGCTAAAACAGCCTGATGTGCTCCTGTTGGATATTAATCTCCCTGGTAAAAACGGCTTAGAGTTGCTGGGTGAAATTCGTGACGCCTTTCCAGATTTACGAATACTGCTGTTTTCAGCTCACAACGATATTCAATACATCCGCAAAGCCATTGCCTTAAAAGCAGACGGGTATATCTCCAAAACAGTTTCAGAGGACGAGCTACAACGCCTTATTTTACTGAGTCGTGACAGAGGCAATCTCCCGATTTATTCCGAAGACATCGCCTTAAAACTCCTTGATATGAAGCGGGGAGAATCTGAGAACAAACTAACCGCCCGTGAAGAAGAAATTTTAGTGTATGTGGCCCGTGGGAAAACCAACAAAGACGTTGCTGAAAGCTTAATCGTTTCTGTTAAAACCATTGACAGCCACGTGGCCAACCTGATGAAAAAACTAGGTGTCAGCAATCGGGCACAACTTACCGCCTACGCCTACGAGCACGGGTTGCTTTAAGACCGGTATACTTTAAAAATTGATATACTAGAGGGGATGGTTCACGTGCAATATAGACGCAAGATGATTTCGCCCCAAACAATTGCTGTTCAAAAATTTGCTGCTAAGTACTGTTTTCTAACTCAGCAGGCTGCTTCACGCTGTGTACTGGGTGTTTTAATACTGTTATCGACGCTCCTTCCAGCCTATTCAGAATCTATACCCAATCAAATTGGCAGCATCCAGCTAATGAAAGCCCCAGAGCCGGGAAAAAATGAGGCCAGCAAAAAGCTGTCCATCGTGATTGAGAGCCAAAATGAAAGCCCAGTGGCAACCGTCAAAAAAAACACCCAAGGGACGGAGATTTTACTGTCTCCCCGTGCGAATCAAGCCGGCCTCACTTACCAGGGAAGCAGTCTACTCAACACACCGGATCAACAATGGGTGG
>CAZZIY010000307.1:0-2296 GCA_964654525.1 uncultured Vampirovibrionales bacterium
TTTCCACCTCCACCAAATCGATCTGCTCTTCTTTGGTGGGATTCATCGAGACAAGTTGTCTGGCTTCTGCCACCGGAGGCAGTTGATCATCCACATTGGTGAGTTCACCTTTGGCAATTGATGTGATGATTTGAGATTCTGCTAAGGCAACTAGTTTGGCTGATTTTCCAGCTTCTAGCTCAATTATTTCAACGGGGAATTTTTCAACCTGGCTCATCAGCTGATCAAAGCGGCGTTTTTCTATCTTTTTGTCTTCAAGCTGCTTGCTCAGTTGTTCAATTGTTTTGGCGTCTTTCTGGATTTTTTTGAGATTACTCTGGACCCCCGTGTCATAACATTGAAAGAGAATAAAAAGAAACAACAACATAAGAGAAGCTATCTGAAGATTGGATGCCACCCTAAGCGCCATCGAAAGGCCTTGTCGATAATTTATCGACTTCCAATCAGTTTGTAAAAATTCGTTCATTGTGGTCATCATTTTTACTCTATTTCTTACTGTGAGGGGGGTTGAGGCTTATCTTGTTTGTTTTGAATTACCCACGAAAAAAAAGTTTGTCCGTCTGTAGCATTCGTGGCATCGGCTTTGGCCACCTGTAAATCATCTCTTTTTAGGGCTTTATTCAAATCACTCAAAAAAGCATTCAAAGGGTCCACTATCAAGGCACCCCCTTCTATCGTAACAGCGGGTTTGTCGTTTTGCATCGTAAACCAGATACGGGAAACCCACATTTCTTTGGGGATACTAACCCCTACCTGCACCAATAAATCGTTAAAAGCCACATTACGGTCAAACACATCTTTGACAAATAACCTACGCTTGACCTGACTCAGACCGCCAGTCACATTGACAGTCATGCCAGAGGAGAGTTTATTGTTCAGGGTTTTAATTTCACTCTCTTTTAAACCCACAAAAATTGACATAATCCCGTACACCACACCCAACAGGACAAAGGCCAACGCATTCATCAGAATCAGTACCCGGTTGGTAATGCGCCGGTAGTTCATCAAAACCACCAGTTCAGCCCCGCCCACGGGCAATAGATTCACTTGAGGCGTTTCATCCAGCTGTGTAAAGAAGACGCCGCCCAGCGCTTCTAATGAACAAGGAAACGGAGCATCACTCACCCCGCGTGAACGCAACGTTCCACCATGTTGTTCAAATACCATCATGGATTGCGGTAAATTCAGCTGATTCAGCAGTCGGTTGGTGGTCACGCGATCGGTATTATTCACCAACACCACTTTGGTCAACGCTTCAGAATCCATAAACTGAGCAAAATCCTGTTGGATTTCTTGGATAATACTCATCTCATCGTTCGATTGAATCGACAAGGGGGCTTCCATCGCCTTCACTATCTGTTGCCCTTGGCACACAATGGCAGAAAACGCGTAGTCCGTCACTGTTAACAAGGCCCAAGTCGCATTTTGCTGAACCTCTCCTGCAACAGCTCCAGTTGCAACCAAACCTCGAATCAAGGCAAAATAATTGATATCAATCCCGTGCAAGGGGATATTCAAGGTGTTAAAGACTTTAAGATATTTTTCTATTTCTGCTTTTGGGTAGGCAGAATACAGAATATCTGTGTCGCTAAGGCGCAGCCAGGAAACTTGTGCTTCACTCTTTTTAAACATATAGAAGCGCTCAGATTCTGAGACAAGAGCCGTTTGAATTTCCTCGCCGTCAAATTCTGGTGGCAAATCAATTTGCCGGGTAAAAAAGCTCGGTAATACCAGAACAGTGGGGGTATTGAGAGGAATTGAATGGCTGTTATAGAGATCTCTGACCACCTCAATCATCTGGTCTTCATCAACCATCAGACGGGCTTGAACATCAAAAAACGCAGGCAGCGACCCCGCCTCTTGAATATCCCCGGTTTTCTCACCAAACGAGACAATTTCCATGTAGTCCAGCGAAGGGAACACATGCAAAGCGACTACGTTTTTACTGCCGTTCATCGAATAAATTGCTCCCTGAGTCGCGCCCTAAATGGCTTGTTGCAAAAAGGCTGCTCAAGCAGTACCTGCACAAACAAAAACTCTCTGACCACAAAAAACTGCCTCAATATCAAAACACAGACCAGTGTTTGGGTCCACAGACGGGAGCTACCGGCCATTTCAGGCCCCCTCTTGGACCCCTCTACTATAACATACCACTGGCTTTGTGTGTGGGATTTCGCTGGTGAAATTCGCTTCATTTTCACTTGGGCTAGTCATCATGCACCCAAAAATCCTCTGTTTGTATGAGCACGAATCCACATAATCTCATTATGATCGTGTTACGTATCTTTATCGTGTT
>CAZZIY010000308.1:0-2282 GCA_964654525.1 uncultured Vampirovibrionales bacterium
CTATTATCAAAGCAAAAGCTATTTCAATAGGGGAGAAAGGGGTAAAGGGCGCTAAAGCGGCTGATTTCAAGGCGTCTTCTGCTTATCCCAAGCTATCACCACTGTCTTCACACTTGTTTGCAGGGAATATCTTTGCAGGGAAGATCCAATTTTCAGGGAAGGGATATGCACCCAAGCAAACCGAATTATTATTCTTCCAAACAGTATTGGCCGGCCTGCCGCAAAGTAGAGAAACCATTTATGCGGTCAGCGCACTGCCTTCTGCATCTGTGAAACAGGCCCTCTGGTATTTCGTGCAGGGGATTACAGAAAAAAAACTGGAGCCAGGCGATCTTCCCAATCCTATAGAACAAGCTCTTCCGCAACAGATACAAAGCGAAATGGCCCGGGCCAAATCTCGTGTAATGAACTTTCACGCCCTGGAGTACGGCGGAAAATTCCCTTTAAGCTTAAAAACAGCTGACAACTACCAAGCAGATGTCACAAAATTTCAAAGCGATCTCAACCGAGAGATGCAAGATACACTCTATGTATTAAGACATCGCTTTAAGTTTTCAGACCCAGCTCTGCATCTGTTTAGACAGTTTACAGCTCAAATCGTCCCTGTTTTATTCAATCTAGGGTTTCCAGATGCCCTGCCCCATGCCTTCCAAGTGGCCAGGCTCGCCGTTGCAAAAGCCTATGAGAAAGGCGCCACTGAGGCTGAACTTCTTCAGGCGGCCATGGTCGGAATTGCCCATGACCCGAAAAAACCCAAGGAAGTCAAAATCAATCTGGCAGCCCATCCCATTGTGGCCAGTGCGATTGCCCATATGGCACTGAACGACGACACCGTTTTTATGAGAGACCACCTGGAAAATTTCCTTCAAGGAAAAGAGCTTACCGTTGAAACCTTTACCCAAGGGGTGGTTGAAGCACTCTCTGTAAATAATGATTCTCGCTTTGTCAATAAATTCGTGATATGGCCGGGGATTCTGGGGCAGGTCCAAAAAGAATACGGGCTTCTGGTTCGCAAAGCACTCGAAGATGAAGTGATTAAACGCTTTAACGCTCCCAGCCAAGAGCGCGGAATCGTCAGACCCATTAGCGATCATCTGGAAGGCAATCTCCATGATATCCGGCTCGACAGCGGCCTTCATGGCATTCGGCGCGGGGAATGGGACGGGTTTGTAGAGAAAAACAAGCCGGCTGGTAGCACTCTCACCGGTGAAAGTCTCTTTGAAGCAGCCATTGACGGCAGTCCTTCTGCAGATGAGCTCGCCCTCATACAAACAATCCAAAAAACCCGCTTTGAAGACACTGACATGATGGTTTTCCGGGCACCTGTTCGCGCCACCTCCTTGCTCAGTCATCATGAAGAAGTGACCTCGTCTGGTCGTGCTGCGGCGCGAGCCTTAGTCGAAGCAGACTCCTTACTTTTAAGTCCTCACAAAGTATTTTTGGCGCATTTTGTGCCAACAGACCCAGTTCCCAAGCGAATTGCTTCATTTATCCTGTCGTTTAACGACAATATCAATGACCTCCCCTTTGACTCTCAAGCCAGTGCCCGTCCTTGGCAACGGGCCGTCTATATCTCAATTCTTCGTGCTGCAGGAGCTCTCACTCAAAGGAATCTGGTGAAAGAGTTTATCACTCAGCATGGGGCAGAGCCTCTAGAGCAACAGATTACGACCTTGAGCAACCTATTGATTGCCGCGGATACTTGGAATTCTGGCACATCGCAATATGCAAGTCATGTCCCCAAGCCAGCAGATGACAATGACCCCGCATTTTTGGCGATTGAAAAGGCGTATTTGGCGATGACCAAAGAATTCCGCTTTGCCGTTTTCCAGCGCAACGGCAGTGAACAAGTGATTGGACAAAGCGATTAGCCAAAATACTTCTCTAAACCTTCCGTTCAAGCCAGAACTTGTGATGACACAAGACGGTTCTTGGACCGCTGTCTGGCAAGAACCTGCTTCTGCTCGACATGAAGCACTCCACAACCAAGCAGGGGCCTTAACAGAGGCCCACCAATTATACGCATCACTCACTGTACCTTATCTATTTCAGGATTATCCATCTCCACCCGAGGGAAATATCTGTATTTTAGACGCCTGTTTTGGTCTGGGATACAACACCTGGGCGACATGGAAGCTCATTGCTGAATCGCTTGAGCAACACCCAGCATGGAGCAACTTACCCTATCAGATCCAAACCGTGGCCTACGAACGGTTCTCAGAATGGGCGGCTTTTTACCCTCAGATTTTAGCATTGGAGTCATTATCTTCATTAAAAACCCA
>CAZZIY010000309.1:0-2249 GCA_964654525.1 uncultured Vampirovibrionales bacterium
AAATCATTTAAAAAAAGGACGTGCCAGCTCCTTCGAGTGGTCACGTCCTTTTATCCTAGAACCCGCAACTGCCGCTTCTAGGTCCCTTGCTTTGAGGCTGCGAACTCCCTTATAAAGGACAGCTTTGGCCAAAAGTTACTGTTGAGCCTAAGTTGGACCTTCTGAAAAGCCCCAAGATTACTCCGAAGACCTCCTGGCTCTCTGGAATTGTCACCGACCTATACACATCTCTACAAGGAGATGCAGATGGCAGGTTCGAGTATCCGCAGGTGGAGCTAACAACAGTAACCTTTGCGTCCGATAGCATCTTGTCGAATTGGGCTACCGTATTTTGTGGTGGATTGCACACAACATTACTGATGACTCCTACCATCTCCACAAACCTAAGAGGTGGGTCCACAACAACCGGAGTAGGACATGCTTGGCCGAACTGCACAAGTCCGCTAAACTCACCTCTCTCTCTGAGCCCCAGCTGAAGCGCTAAAGCCCTTTGAGAGCTGTTAATCCTGACAGAACGATAAACGTTGTCCGGCTGACCACACACTGGGGGTCTAAAGAAGGATTCAAAGCCGCATGTGGCCTCCAAAACCTTCAGTCCATTAGCTGCTAACCATCGATCAAAATCCTCAACCGAATTTTGTGTGGTTTCACAGGTTCGGTTAGTAATAGTGCCTACCATCTCTATAGTTGGAACCACAGAGGGATTACAGTCGGTGACGGTTATCTTGGTATTTAGCCAGTCTAAGGGGTAAAATTCCGCCATGATCGCATTGATTAACTGAGAGCGATCTATCACATGCATTCTGTAAGCAAAAACTAAGCCCCCGCACTCGGGCGACGTTGATACATTTTCAGCCACGGCACAATAGCTTCCTACACTTCTTACACCCTTCCGGAATAACTCGCTGTCAATCGCTGCGACCTCCTCTCCCTTGGATTGGCACAGCTTGTAGCTGTATCGCCTGTAAACGGTAGCGAAAGTTTTAGGCACTTCGAGGTTTGTCTGCTGCTGGTTTGGATCAGGGAGAAGGCCAACGATCGCCTCGATCAATCCCGTGGAGATCTCAAGAGTCTTGGGGTTTGAGGTTTGTGTGCTCAATTTCATGATCCTGGAGCTTCTAGCTCCTTTCAGGCTGATCACCTTGTTACTTGATTGAAACCGTATCTCCCTTGTCCGCTGTTGACTAGGAGTCAAAACTAACGTCGCCCGCCCAGCCCCAATTCCGCGGATTGCCTCTATCCGTGTGGAGGGAGAGCTTCGCTCAGTGTTTCTTACGGTTTTGGTACCAATTTTGAGAGTTACCTGAGCAGATACCTCCCTAGTGTCCAAAAGTAGGCTAAAAGCTAGGAGAATTACAGCAGTAACTCCTGCTAAAAATCTGTTAAAAAACTTATCCATTGTTCCCTTTGTTAGAAATTGAAAATTGGCATGACAGCGATCTGGTCCGCCTGACCCGCGAAATTATAACATCATTTGCTCCTCGATCAAGGGCTTGAGGCTGTGTTTAGTCTTGCCAATTCCGAAGGGCCAACTAGATTTAAGCTAAACAGATCTACCTGAAATTTGAACCTGAACCGATGAACGGACCCCCCGGATAACTAATAATTTAAAACGTACAGAGAGCCTATCTTGGAGGGCTCCTCAGGGGGCTCTCCGACGAGATATTTAGCGATTCAGATTCGCTTCAACTGCTGGACTTTGCATGAGAATCTTACGGTGCGGTGCTTTCAGTCCCCCGTAACTTCAGACGGACGCAATGCCTAGCCTTATCTTTTTCCAGCCGGTTTCTCTATCGCCTTAGGAAAGAAATCCTCACTCCAAGCTGGAGTGGCACCCGATTGCCCCTGATAGTGCCCGTGGCCTTTTTCGCCGTATGCCACCAGCGGCTCCGATTCCATACGCATGAATACTAGCTGAGCCACTCTCATCCCAGCATTTAAGACCCGCGGGAATGGCCCCAGATTTTGTAGCTCCAGGGTTACCTGGCCTTGAAAATTACAGTCAATCCAACCACTTAGGCTGTGATTCAGAAAAAGACGTCCTAACGAGCTCTTGAGCTTAAGGTCCGCTACAACATTTCTTGGTAGGGCGATCGTCTCTGCCGTTGTGGCAAGAATGACCTCACCTGGGAAAAGTGTGAAGGTATCGCTAACTACGCTGTCTGGGTCCCGGGTGGGACATACCCAGTGGTCACCAAGGGTTACATCGTAGCTTGCCGGATTAACATGCTCTTTTTTAAAGGGAGTTA
>CAZZIY010000310.1:0-2247 GCA_964654525.1 uncultured Vampirovibrionales bacterium
GAATTGATGAGTAGACTACTTTTACTCAGTACGCAATATGCAGAAATTTAGTTTCACACAAACCTTGACAATATAAAAATAGGTAAGTTGAGACTAGGTGCTCTCCAGATTGGCAACATCGGCAATCGTGAGCAAGCACTCTAGCAAGCGATCCAGTTCTATGGGTTTGCTTAAAACATAGCTAAACCCGTGTAATGTTGCCTCGTGAGAACGGCTCACCTCATTGGGCAGAATCATCAAGACAAAGGGCGGCAGTTTTCCCCCGCGCATTTCCACCAGCTTTTTTGCCAGTGTAATCAGGGTAATACCGTCAAGCTGTTGCATTGAAAGACAACATAAAACAGCATTAAAGGCTTCTTGCCCGTCCATATAACGCAAAGAATCTTTGGGAGAGGCAATGGTAACCACCTCGAATCCAAAACGTTCGAGCATTTTTTTCATGGTCGAGAGGTTAAATGCCACCTCATCAATCACCATTATCCGTTTCCCGGCGCCAAAATTCTGGGGAATCGTGTCGTAAGAAGATGTGGACAATCCGTCAGACATTGATAGTAACCCTGTTAAAGACTTTGACCTAATTATACCACTGGCTATTTAGTGCCAGTCGATTGTACTATAGAAGACCCGTGATAATAGAAAGACTCCTCAACCCATGTTTCGCTCCGGTTTTGTCGCTATTGTTGGCCGGCCTAATGTCGGAAAATCCACGCTGCTCAATCAGCTGATTGGCGAAAAAATTGCCATTACCAGCCCTGTCGCCCAAACCACCCGTCACCGGATTAAAGGGGTTGTCACACAAGAGAAAGGGCAAGTCATCTTTCTTGACACGCCGGGCTTTAGTAAACCATTGGATTCTCTGGGCACTTTGCTCACCCAAGAAGGCATGGCTGCTCTCAGTGAGGCTGATGTGGTTGTGGTTGTGGTCGAAGCTGATGAAGAGCCTGGGAAGGGTGATTATTGGGTCATGGCTCAGGCCATTCAATCCCAAAAGCCAATCATTCTGGTATTAAATAAAAGTGATAGTCTTAAGAAAAAAGCCAGCCCGTCGGTACCGGGTCAAAAAGCGGCCTACCTCAATCTCTTCCAATCGATTGACGCCAAAGCTGAGCCCGAAACCATTCTGGCCATCTCTGCCAAAACCGGAAAACACGTTGCCAACCTGCTTGACAGCATCTTAAGACTGCTGCCGGAAGGCCCTGCCTATTATCCAGAAGATTCGCTGACCGATCAGCGTTTGCGAGAGATCTCGGCTGAGATGATCCGAGAGAAAATTTTGCACCGTACCCTAGAAGAATTGCCCCATAGTGTGGCTGTTGCCATCGAAACCTTTGAAGAAAAGGACACCAGTACCCATATCCGGGCCACCCTTTACGTGGATCAAGATTCCCAAAAGGGTATTTTGATTGGAAAAAACGGTCAAATGATCAAAACTATCGGCAGTGATGCCCGCGAGGATATTGAAACCCTGCTAGGACACGCTGTTTATTTGGAACTCACCGTCAAGGTGAAAAAAAATTGGCGCAAAGATCCCCGCTTTCTTAAATCTTTGGGTTTAGCACCCGCCTCAAATTGAAGTACAATATGGACCCCTACCCATTAACAAGAGGTAACCACAGTGCCATGCATTTTTTAAAACACGATTCTGCAAGACGCTCTGTTCTTTTAAAGTCAGTAGTGGCCACTGTTTTGGTAGTCACTGCCTTTACGGCTGCATCGTCGCAAACATTGCCCCCAATCCAAACACCCAGTAACGGGCCGCAAAATCTCTCTCCCATGCCTTTTTCTAACAATAACACCCTTGGTCTTAATGCTGGCAGTGTTGCCTTTATCGATCTCCCGGAGAGCACCGCACAATCGATTATTTTAGACATTAACCAAGCCCGTTTTTCCCAGCAGTCAGTGGGAAGACTCACGCTCAATGCCACAGGAATTGATTTTAAACAAGGTAATTTACAAAAACTAAAAGCCTCCATGCAAGACGGCAATTTCAACAATATGCTCGTCAATGAACTCGTCCTAGACAGTGCCCCTTTTCATTTCGACACCTTTGAACTACTCAATCATCGCCGCTTTATTCTGGATAAACCGGTATCGGCCGGGGTCAGTCTGAAAATATCTGAGGCCAACCTCAACAGTTTTATCCGTAGCCCCAAAACCATCGGAAAACTGGAGGCGGCTGTCGCCAAAAAGACCGGGGGTATTAAATTAATTCAGTTCAGCAACCCCACGGTCGAAATTCCCAACGGG
>CAZZIY010000311.1:0-2238 GCA_964654525.1 uncultured Vampirovibrionales bacterium
TGTACCCATTCAACAAAGAAACCACACCAAAAAAGACCAATAAATTCCAAATCACCATCGTAATATTGGCCAGGCGCTCATTCCAAACGCCCTTACGCCCAACCAAAACAGGCAAAATATAGTAGTAGCATCCAATATACCCCATCGACAACCAGCCAATAGCGACCATGTTGATGTGCGCCGGTCTAACACGACCAAACGAGAGCTGTGGAATCCCTCGAATCATGTCAGGCCAAGTCATTAAAGAGGCAGCAAGCAACCCCAAGGTGGTTCCTAGGACCAACCAAAAGATACCCGAAATTAAGAAGTTACGTGACGCACTATAAGGTTGGTCACTAAAAATTTCAGAAAAAGCACGTGTTAAGACAGACATAAGCGATCGATCGTCTCCACATCCAATACAGACTGTGAGCTTACTCTCTTTAGAATAACAATGATCATTGAATGGTAAACATTATGTTAATCAATACACCCCCATGGGGAAAATGCGAAATCGCAAACCCAACTCTCTTAACAGGATTACTTATATAATGGACGATTATGACTCAATCCCTTGATAACCCAACAACAGCCACTGGTACCCCTGTTTTAGAGCCCGTTTTAGAGATCAAAGATCTCTCGATTCGCTTTCCACTGAATGACCATCAGTGGGCCACCGCCGTCAATCAATTAAACTTAACCCTCTATCCCGGTCAAATCCTGGGATTAGTGGGAGAATCTGGCTGTGGAAAAAGCCTAACCAGTCTGGCCATTCTTAAACTGGTTCCAAAACCGGGTGTCTTTGAGGCAAAAACACTGAATTTTCAAGGGAAAGACTTGCTATCGCTCCATGAGCAGGATATGCAGCACATCCGGGGCGCCAAAATCGCAATGATCCCCCAAGACCCCTTAACCTCACTCAACCCAGTCTATACCATTGGTGAACAGCTCTGTGAAGTGCTGATGCATCATCAACATCTGGGCAGATCTGAAGCAGAAAAAAAGGCAATTGGCCTACTCAATCAGGTCAAACTCCCCAATGCTTCAGAACGGCTCAAGGATTATCCTCATCAATTTTCTGGTGGCATGCGCCAGCGCGTCATGATCGCCATGGCACTCAGTTGCAAGCCCGATCTCCTCATTGCCGATGAACCCACGACTGCCCTTGACGTGACCGTTCAAGCCCAAATTTTAGACCTCCTGAAAGAAATTCAGCAAGAAGAAAAACGCGCCGTATTACTCATCACACACGATCTAGGTGTAGTTGCAGAACTTTGCGACGAGGTGGCAGTGATGTACGCTGGACGAATAATTGAAAAAGCCCCTGTTGATGGAATTTTTCATAACCCAAAGCACCCCTATACACAAGGCTTACTGAACTCGCTCCCCACACTGGGCAAAAGCCGATTGAATCCTATTGAAGGGCAGCCCCCGACGTTAATTAATTTACCCCATGGGTGCGCATTTGAACCCAGGTGTCAGCACCGAATGGATCACTGTAAAGCCCGTTTCCCCGATTGGACTTCAGTTTCAGCCTCACACCAAGCTGCATGTTTTTTGCTTGATTAATTAGTCGGGTAACAGCGTAGCCGTTTCAACAGGTTTTGTCTCACCCAAACGACGTGCCAGCAAGCCTAGAGCTGCCTGGAGTTGGAGATCATGATTTTTTTTAATCGATTGTGGCGTAAAGCTCACATGCACATCGGGCTCAATACCCTTTTTGTTAATGTCTGTGCCCTTTGGCGTAAAATATTTAGAGATGGTGATGTTCAAGCCCGCTCCTTCATCTAAAGGCACAATTTTTTGTACCAGCCCTTTTCCAAAGGTTTTCGTCCCAATGAGGACTGCCCGGTGGTTATCTTTCATTGCACCGCTCAAAATTTCACTGGCGCTTGCACTCCCCCCGTCGATTAGTAGCACCAATTCTTTTGTGAAGATGGGCTTTCCATTGGCTTTATAATGCCGGGTGGCCAGTTGAGATCGACCAGACATTGAGACAATATCCCCTTTTTCCATCAGCATTTCACTGATTTCAACGGCGTTCTCAAGGAGTCCACCGTAATTACCCCGCAAATCCAAAATGATGCCTGGTTTGTCTTGGAATTTTTCAAAAGCCTGAAGCATTTCCTGCGGCACCGTTTCCCCAATAAAACTATTTAAACGGATATAACCCACATTGGGGTGATGAAAATCACGTGTAAAGACTGATTGGATCTTGATTTCCGCGCGCTGCATCGACAAGGTTATCCGTTGACTGGC
>CAZZIY010000312.1:0-2231 GCA_964654525.1 uncultured Vampirovibrionales bacterium
GTACCGTCGAAGAAAATATATTGATGGATAGAGAGGCTGTGGCACTCCCAGATCTTCAGAAAGCTCTACAAATAACTGATTTAGACCGAGATATCCTGAATTTGCCCCGTGGAATTAAGACTCGACTGTTACCAGACGGACAAAATATTTCTCGTAGCTTGCAACAACAAATACTACTGGCCAGGGCCCTGGTCAAAAAACCCGCACTGTTGATTCTGGATGAAGCCCTGATCGGCCTTGATGAACTAAAGAAAACCAGACTGATGAACGCACTTCTTGCCAAAGAAAACACCTGGACCTTGATTGCGGTTTCAAATGACCCGGTTGTGGTGATGAAAATGGAGCAAGTCGCCCTATTTGCCAACAACCAAATCGAAGAGCAAGGAGACCCTAAGGCCCTGATTCAAGACCCGAACAGTCACTTAAACAAGTTGTTTCCCTCACTATCACTGGGGAGGTCTTTTTAGCAAACAATGCTCGAAAAACTAAACGCTTTAGAGGCCGTTCAATCCAATCAGAGCATCCGCAAGCTGGCGGTTATTTTGCTGATCATTCTGTTCAGCTTTATTCTCTGCTTATTTCTTCCCTGGCAACAGCAGGTCAACGGAACGGGCAAAGTCACCGTATTTTCGCCAATGGACCGCCCTCAAAATATTGAGGCGCAAATTTCAGGTCGCATTATTCGTTGGCACGTCCTAGAAGGACAAAAAGTGAAAGCGGGAGAGCTCCTCGCAGAACTCGAAGATGTGGATCCCAAATTTTTGGACGTGCACCAACTTGATCGAATGCAATCCCAAATGAATGCAATGCATCAACGACGAAACGCTGCCTATAGCAGAGCCAGTGCGCTGACAAGACAGTTAAATTCTCTGATTCATTCTCAAAATGTCGCAATCCCCAGTGCCAAACAGCGGGTCGATCAGGCCAAACAACAAATTTTGGCTGCAGAACAAGCCGTTACTGCGGCCACCCAGAATGTCCGAACAACCGAACTGAATCTGCGAAGACTTCAAGAGCTTCATCAGAAAGGTCTTCGCTCCAAGCGCGATTTAGAATTAGCGGAACTGGCTAATATTAGCGCTCAAACAGAGCTGCAAAGAGCGAGTGCATCGAGAAACGTAAACCAGTCAGGTGCCAATGCCGCATCATTCGATCAATCCAAGGTACTTTTTGACACGTCTGCCTCTATCAACAGTATTGAAGCCGCCATTGCCTCAGCACATGAAACGATTTCCGGTCTTGATAGGGATATTGAAAGTCTCGAAATAGATTTAAACAACGTCAAACGGCGAGTTCAGCAGCGTCAAATTATTGCTCCTAGAGACGGACGTATTGTCCGCCTGGCAAAGCTCGGTTCTGGTGAAACCGTCAAGGCAGGAGATATTCTGGCGATTATGGTTCCCATCACCGCTGATCAGGCAGTGGAGCTTTACATGACAGACTTCGACACCCCTTTGGTCTCTGTGGGCCGGCCCGTGAGATTGCAGTTTGACGGTTTCCCGGCAATCCAGTTTATTGGTTGGCCGTCCATTGCCGCAGGAACCTTTGGCGGTCGTGTTGCTGTAATCGATGCCGTTGATGACGGAAACAGTCGCTTTCGAGTCTTGGTGAAGCCGGACTATGCAGCCATCAAGGCGGGACGAGATCAACCTTGGCCCTCCAGCAACTTTTTGCGCCCAGGCGGTCAAGTGACTGGCTGGATTATGCTGGATACTGTCTCCCTGGGTTGGGAGCTATGGCGACAATTTAATGGTTTCCCTGCGACGGTGAAACGGCAAGAAATGAAAAATACAGACCCAGAAAAACAAAAGACCACTGGTTTTTATGATTACAACAAACCGCCTAACGAGAATATCAAGAAGAAATAACGAGTATTTCCGTCAAAAAACCACTCTTACTGGTAGTTTGAGTGTATTTTTCTATCGCCAGTTTTGCTGTTTTTTGGTTTTGACCGCCTTGCTTGGCCTCTCCTTACTTGGCATCTGCTTACTTGGCTTCTCCTTACTTGGCTTCTGCGTGCCCGCCCTTGCCAAGCCCGAGAAAATAGAACCCATTCTGTTAAAAGAAGCTCTGCTGGAGCCTGCTTCAAATACCGCGGAAAGTGAAGGTAAGATCAGTTTAACGCAGGTTCTCAAACAGGTCGAAAGCTATCATCCACTGTTAAGAGGGGCTGAACTCGATCGTCGCATTGCAAGAGCCCGTAATTTAGAGCGAAAAGGTGCGTTTGATCC
>CAZZIY010000313.1:0-2203 GCA_964654525.1 uncultured Vampirovibrionales bacterium
GATACTTGGCAAAGCGGGGGACCGCGTTGAAAAAAATCACACCGTTTTCGAATTAGAAACAGACAAAGCCACCGCCCCTATTCGTGCGGATCAGGCAGGAACTGTCTCAAAAATTTTAGTTAAAGAAGGAGATACCGTTAGCCCGGGCTCTGCCATTATCGAATTGTCAGGTGCGGGTAGTCCATCTACCGTATCGGCACCACAGATGGCTACCGCACCAGTGCCAGCATCAACTCCAGTCTCAGTGCCTATGGCTTCTGTAACGGCACTGCCACAACTATCCTACTCGCCGGTCGCCGCCTCGACAGAAAAGTTAACTTCCCCTACTGTCCGGCGACTAGTCCAACAGTTGGGGTTGGATTTAGGAAGAATCAACGCCTCAGGACCTGGCAACAGAGTGACACTAGAAGACCTCCAATCCTATGTGTCCTATCTTCAAGCCACTGCGTTTGCTGCCCCAGCACAGACATCCCCCACACAAACGACTGTCGCCCCTGCCCCCGCATTTCCTGACTTTTCAAAATGGGGAGCGATTGAAGAAAAACCAGCCACGTCACTTCGTAAAAAAATTGCTCAAAAATTGACCCATACCTGGCAATCTGTTCCTCATGTCACCCAGTTTGACACTATCGATATCACAGAGCTAATGGCGCTTCGTAAAGCGTGCAACCCCGCCTATGAAAAAAAAGGGGCAAAGCTGACTGTAACTGTGTTTGCACTAAAAGCCATTGTGGAAAGTTTAAAAAAATTCCCACTCTTTAATGCCAGCTTTGATGAAGCCAAAGGGATGTTGATTTACAAATCCTACTATCATATTGGGATCGCAGTTGATACAGAAAATGGATTGATCGTCCCTGTTATCAAAGACGTCGATAAAAAATCACTGCTTGAACTGGCACTCGAAATGAACGAACTGGCCGAAAAGGCCAGAAAACGCCAAATCGGAGTAGAAGACCTACAAGGCGGCACCTTCACCATCTCCAATTTAGGTGGCTTGGGTGCAGGGCCCTTTACTCCCATTATCAATGGTCATGAATCTGCCATTCTCGCCCTCTCAGCCGGACAACAAGAAGCCAAAGTGGTAGAAGGTGCCATCACTTCCAGACTGATGATGCCAATCAGCGTATCCTATGACCATCGCACGATTGATGGCGCTGACGGAGCCCGCTTTGTTCGTCACTTTGTGGACACGCTCGGTTCGTTTACTAAGGCCCAAGTGGCACTTAAATAAGGAGAAAAAATATGAAGTCACACGCAACAGATGTGGTTGTAATCGGAGCAGGTCCTGGTGGATATGCCGCAGCCTTCCATGCCGCAGATCACGGATTGTCCGTCATGTTGGTGGACCAAGATCCCACTTTAGGAGGCGTTTGTCTGAATCGTGGCTGTATCCCCTCAAAAGCCTTGTTGCATGCCGCAGAAGTCTATACCTCTTCAGAGGAAGCCCAACGGATGGGAATTTCGTTTGGAAAAGTCAGCCTGGATTTAGACCAACTTCGGAGTTGGAAAAATGGAATTATTGCCAAGCTCTCTTCCGGCATTGAAGGTCTTGCAAAAAAACGCAAAGTGACCGTCATCAAAGGAAAAGCCCTATTTGAATCCCCCACCCAACTCAGAATCGAAACAGAAAACGGCCAGCAGTATCTTTCCTTTACCCATGCCATCATTGCGACTGGGTCACGCCCTGCGATTCCCGCTGCCTTTGATTTGGGCAGCAAACGGATTATGACCTCAACAGAAGCACTGGAAATTCAGGATATCCCCAAAACCTTACTGGTAGTCGGTGGCGGATATATCGGGATGGAACTGAGTACCGTCTACGCTAGCCTTGGCAGTAAAGTGACTGTTGCAGAATCCAACACCTCTCTCTTGGCCGGCGCTGATCCTGACCTAGTCCGCCCCGTACTTGCCTACGCCAACGCATCATTTGAACAGGTTTTGCTTGGCGTCAAAATTTTAAAAATGGCAACTGTCGATAAAAAGATTGAAGTGACAATTGAAGAAAACGGAAAAAAATCCAAGCAGTCTTTTGACAAAGTCTTATTGGCGACTGGCCGCAAACCAAACACGGAAGACTTGGGATTGGCTAAAGCAGGTGTGCAAACGGACGATCGCGGATACATCACCGTGAACGAGTTTCAGCAAACCAGTCAATCCGGTATTTATGCCATTGGAGATGTGGTAGGCGGATTGATGTTGGCCC
>CAZZIY010000314.1:0-2187 GCA_964654525.1 uncultured Vampirovibrionales bacterium
TGGGGAGCAGATACTGATTTCGATGAAAAGAATGAAGGAGAGATGGACTTAGACATAGACACAGGGGTAACTCCAAGGGGCATAAATAGTATCTACACACACATCACAGCAGCCTATTATCTAACAAATAATAAAATAAAGAGAGGGTTGTAATTGCTAAATTGAGTGAAAGATATGACGCTGTGTAACGTTACTGGGTCTTTTCTGCTTTTTGAGCTGCACGGTAGGCCTCCAATTGTTGGGCGGCCTTATTGCCTTTATGGTTCATCACCACGGCAGCCAAAAGAACACCTATTAGTAGAGGAAGCCCGGTAAAGGTGTTAGTGAGCATTGTGCTTTCAAGATCCTGAAAATATTGATCCGCCCATTGCTTGGTCGCTTTTAGTTTTTCGGGCTCAATGTGCTTGGAAAGTACCGTATCGGCCCATTGATGAAACACGGCTTTTTCTGCTTGGAACCCGCGACTGTCGGTTTGATTGAGGGTTTTAATCAGGGCCAGTGTGGCAGTTCTATCTTCGAGGGTGAGTTGGTTCATCAGGGGCTTATAAATATCTGCTTGGCTACTGTGGGCAGCAATACCGGCGTGCATACTGGCAAGATAAGCAAACAGACTCGCCTGCTGAAAAGGGTCTTTGAGACCCTCAGGGAGCTTATCCGTTTGGTTGAGATTTTGTTGCAATACAGCCGCCGCTGTGGAGAGCTGCTGCGCTTGTGAAACGGCACCCGCATTTTTTCCACTGAGCAGACCGTTTAGCATCAAACCACTGATCATCACACCAACCGCTCCAAGCCACCAGGTGATCGGGCCAATGTGGGGTGGTTTGGGTGCTTCACCAAACAAAACCGGCTGATTAAATCTGGTCAGTGGTGATAATCTTGGCTGAGATATTTGTTGAGAGGTCATCTGAGTATGAGTAATAGTGTTCGCCATAAACAGTACTGATTTCTCAGGATACGTCAACTTTCTCATTGTTTCCCCCTTTAGTGTTTGTCTTTAGGCATTGACCGGTAAGCTTTGTCGGTCAAAAAAGCGTTGAATCTCTCCAGAGTCAATTGTGTGGGCAATGGGCCGGCCGTGAGGACATGTCCACGGCAGGGTGCATTTTAGCCAGTCTTGAATCACCAGGCTCATCTGTTCTGGCTTCAACACATCGCCGGCTCTCACAGCGCGGTGACAGGCCAGCGTAGCAATGAGATGATCCAAATCTAATTTAATCAGAGCAGCTTCTTCGCACTGCCTGAGTAAAGAGATAAACAAATCCTCAGGATTCCCACGGTCGACGCCTGCTTCATTTAAGACAATGACGGGGACGCTGAGCAAGGATAACAACACGGGAGATCCCGTCTGCTCAGTCAGTGAATAGGTGAAGCCGAGACGTGAAAAGATATCGCGAGATTCTTCCAAGAGGGCAGCCTGCGTGGCAGAAATCCCAATGGGGTCGCTGAAAAGCTTTTTTTGAATGGTTTCGGGTGGCTGATTGAGTTGTTCAGAAAACCGCTCAAACCAGACGCGCTCACTGGCGATGTGTTGATCGACCACCAAAAGACCCTGAGCAGTTTCCACCAAGATATAGGTGTTAAACAATTGCCCAATCACGCGCACAGGTTGTGGATTCGATTCAGAGGCTGAGATAAGGGCCGTTGAAACAGAACCAGAGGCCAAACCAGAACTATTTGCAGGAGTTAATGGCTTTTGCAGTGCCATGGCAGAGGCGGTATCGACGGAAAATAGGGGCATTCTGTTCTTTTGCCCTTGCGCGCTTTGAGAATAAGACAGAACGGGCGGGCTCATGAACGAAGGTGATGAGGAAGATTGCGGCGAGGCAGCGGGAGAGGGCTGTCTGGCATAGAGGTCTTGCCCATGCTCACTCAAAGTTTGAACAATACTGTGCCGAACAAAGCTAAACACCTCATTGGGTTTGGCGTAACGCACCTCTCTTTTGGCGGGATGTACGTTAACATCCACCGAATCCCCTGGCATAGACAGTAGCAAAATTGACACAGGATATCTGCCGTAAGGCATCAGGGATTCAAATCCGGCTTCCACCGCTTTTTGAAAGGTCGCACATTTTACCAACCGATGATTCACGTAGTGAATCATCCACCGCTTAGAACTCTTGGTCACATCGGGAGCAGAAATAACGCCTTCAATATGGCGGTTTGAAATCGGGTCATCAAAGGCGACAG
>CAZZIY010000315.1:0-2183 GCA_964654525.1 uncultured Vampirovibrionales bacterium
ATTCCCCGCTTTCAAGGCAGTCTCTAGTAAGGCAATATTCATATCAGGCGTGTTGCGTGATGACGCTAAATTCCTGACAGAGACAGGAATACCTGCTTGCCAGAGTCGAGCTCTGAGAAGTTGAGGAAAGATTCCCATATTTGCCAACGAATCCCCCAAAATTACAACAGTTCGTCGGTCTTGCTCAAAAGGGGTACGGGCCAGATAGTATTTGTGATCAAAGCCCCGAGAGGCACTCTGCTCAGGGACTGCCCAGGAGACGATGATCCTGGCAGCAATTTCAACACTCAAAAGGCTCAGTAGCAATACAACCGTACTGACCCAGAGCCGGTTTTTCAATTCTGGGGAAAGCATGCCACTTATTGTAACAAAATCCCTACCTGTTCCAGAAAAAAGTGGTGACTATGACACTCTTAAAACTATCACAGCCCATATATTTTTTGCTTTCGTTCCAGTTAATAATGGGATAATTCAATTAGTTCAACTTCAACATGAAGCTTCAACACCGGAGCGTCAACAAGGAGTGAGAAAATGACCCAAGACAATACCGCTTCACAGAAATTAGAAGCGTTGGCTGCTCAGTTAGTATCAGATAGTCAGTTGTTACAAGGTCAATTAACGCATTTGACCCAAAATCTCAACACCTTTCAGCAACTGTTAACAGTACAACCACAGAGGACTGATTCAGAAAGAGTGGCTAAAAATACGCCGGAAACTCTACCAGAAGATCCTCTCATAGCGCAGTCTAGAGAAAGCCAGTCTGGGAAAAGACGTGCTTATGCCAAAAAAGATCTTGTGGCTGTGCGTCACAGAGGGGAAAAAACAGAAAAAAAGAACAAGACCAAACAATCCAATGAACAGTGGGAGATCGTCTTAGGTGTAAGATGGCTCAGTCGTCTAGGCATGTTGGCTGTGCTTATTGGAATAGCCATTGCCTTTGCCTACGCTTTCCCGAGTTTTACTGCTTCAATGAAACTTTTGGTTGGCGCTTTGCTTTCTGGGGCCATGTTTTTTGGCGGGCATCAACTGCAGAACGGCAATTCAACAAGAACTTCTTCAACACTGGCGATGGTGCTCAAAGGGGGTAGCTTGGCTGTTGGATACCTCACACTCTTTGCGATGTTTTTTATTCCGGAAGTGCAGTTGTTTCATTCACTGCCCGTGGGCATTACGGCTTTAATGGTCTACAACGGGTTGATGCTCTTGTACGCTCACAAAGCACGGTCTCAAACAATTGCTGTGCTGGCATTGATATTTGGCTATTACACCGCCAGTTACTCTGGCACTGAGGATGTCGCCTTAATCACCTCAACAGTTTTGAGCGTAACTGCAGTGATCTTGAGTGCATTGAACCCTTCTTGGAGGACGATGATTCGGCTGAGCTGCTTACAGGCCATGATCACAGTCTGGTATTGGGAATTTACCCGTTTATCGTACGTGCAATCATCACTTTTACTGAATCCGTATCTTTGGACCAACTTCCTCTTATTTCAATTTGCTGGCTGCACGGCAATGAAAGGCGGAGATAAAGCACTCACAGCGCTCTCTGTATTTGGTTATTACGGACTATTCTACGTGATTCATAATGCCAATGCTAATTTGGGGGGGACAGGAGCTCTGGAACTGATTATTGGCGGTATCCAATTGGTCTATCTCATTTTGATCGCCAAACTCGAATCATTGAGAGAAACAAAAGAGAATCTCTCCACCCTGCTTCAGGCGCTGTGTGTCACCTTCGTCGCGCTTGCAACGATGTCTCACTTTGAGGGAAATCAAATTCTCCCTGCGGTGACAGCAGCAGAAGCGATGGCTCTAGGAGTACTGTCGCTGAAAGAGACAAGGAAAGGCGTGTATTACATTGGCGCTCAGTTACTCTGGTTAGCCAGCCTGCTGATCGTTTTGCCCTGGGGCGGATTTCATAGTAGCGATGCGGCCACAGTGCTTAGCAATCTCATGTCGCCACTATGGGTTGCCTTTGTAGGCTTTCTGCTAGATCACTACGTTCTGCGGGCAAAATCGGCCCGTTATAGAGGGTTATTCTCGATCTTGGCGTCAGGTGCTTTCTTTCTTGCCGTCAATGTCTATGTGCCCAGCAGTTGGGTTACTGCTACAGTAGCGTTGGGAGGCTTCCTGCTCCTAACACTCGGCTTTAAACTTCAGATCCCTCTCTACAGACGCCTGGG
>CAZZIY010000316.1:0-2157 GCA_964654525.1 uncultured Vampirovibrionales bacterium
AATGGGTCAAGTGATATCCCGCTTTTTCCGACTTGTCAAAATAATTTAAACGCTCCAGATTGTTCGCCCGGCAATCTGAATAACGTTTTTGGGAATAATATCCTGGCTCAATCTTTCTCCTTGATGATGAGCCAGATGATGATGATGCTCCTGATGCTGAAAAGTATGCTGGAAATTCTCACCGGGCAACGCGCTGATCTTTTCAATCCTGGCACCGGAGACTGCCAGCAGCAGCTCCAACAAGGAGATATGGGGAATTTTGGTCTCTATCAAAATTCAAATGCTTGTTCAGGTCCACTCGGACGTGGTTCTCAAGGGCAAAACTCAGGCGTTCAAAACTCACAGTCACCGTCATCGTGGCAATTACAACCGGGGCAAGCCTCAGGCCCACGTAGAAGTAATATTATTAACAATGCGCAGCGTTATCTGGGCATTAACCAACGAGATCACCAGGATTTTATTAATAAGCGCTTCTGCCAAGGGCGTCAAGAGTACTGGTGTGCGGATTTCGTCTCAACCATTCTCAAAGAATCAGGTGGATCTCCCTGGGGGCACCGGGCACTTTGTTCTGATATCTTCCAATGGGGGCGTCGCAATAACCGCCTCACGCAAACGCCCAAACCAGGGGATGCCGTTATTTTTAACACACGTCGCAAAGCCTTGGGGCATATTGGACTCATCAAAGAAATCCGGCCCAACGGAGATATCGTGACCATTGAGGGCAACAGTGGTCGCAAAGTTGCCGTTCGTGTATACCGCAAGGGTAGCCATAGCTATAACAATATTGCCGCTTTTGTAAACACAGACCGTCAAGGCGCAGTGGCTTAAAAAATTAGGCCGAAAACAGAAAATCATGCTAAAACAAATTTGTCTGAAGTTCTTCTTTTTGAGGTCCTGTCACTGTGACGCATGATGCAACAAACAACGCCCCCCAACCCGTGGTGATTATTGGGGGTGGGCTCAGCGGGTTAACCTGTGCCAGAACGCTTCAGGCCAGAGGTATTCCATTTTTGCTTCTAGAAAGCACAGCCACCCTGGGCGGGCGGGTCCAAAGCGATACGGAAAACGGCTATATTTTTGACCGTGGCTTTCAAGTACTACTGACTGCTTATCCAGAAGCCCAGCGATGGCTGGATTACGAAGCACTGGATTTACAACACTTTGAATCAGGGGCGAAGATCCGGTATCAAGGTCGTTTCTATGAAGTAAACGACCCCTTTAGAGACTTTTTTAAGAGTCTGCTTCAAGTTGCAAACCCCATAGGCTCGTTTAAAGACAAACTGCTCGTCGGCAAACTCCGCCTCGCCTTGATGCAAAAAACCGAAAGTCAAATCTTAAACACCCCAGAACAAAGCACGCGTCAATTTTTGCACGAGTTCGGCTTTTCAAACGCCATGCTAGAACGCTTTTTTGAGCCCTTTTTTGGGGGTGTTTTCTTAGAGAAACTGCTCAATACGTCTGCCCGTAAGTTTCAATTCCTCTTTCAACAGTTTGCCAAAGGGACGGCAGCTATTCCTCGAAACGGTATGGGGGCTATCACCCAGCAGTTGGCTGCATCCTTACAGACTGAACAGACTGAAAATGCTATCCGCCCAAATATAAGACTCAATTGTCGCGTCAAAACACTCATGCCGGAAGGACTGGCCCTGGAAAGTGGTGAGTTTATTGAGGCAAAGACGGTTATTTTGGCAACAGACGGAGCAAGCGCCTCGCATTTACTCCCGGCTCATTGGGCCCCGTGTTTATCACCCAAATATCACAGTGCCACCTGCCTCTATTTTGAGGCACCAACACCCCCGTTTCAGCGCCCAATTTTGGCCTTAAACGCAGACAACAAGGGTTTGATCAATAATCTCTGTGTGCCTTCTACAGTTTCATCCAGCTACAGCCAAACGGGCCGGGCATTAATTTCTGTGACGGTATTGGGAAACGCTGATAGTCATTTAAATAATCCTCATCGAAACAATACCATACCCCTTGCTGAGCAGGTTATTCAGGAATTATCTGAGTGGTTTCCTGACATCCCTTGGCAGCAATGGCGTTGGCTTAAAACGTACGCCATACAACACGCTTTACCAGAAGAAACGCGAACGCAGATTCAGCCAATCCACAAAATCCGCCCCTTCGAAAACGCACTCACAGTAATTCCCTGCGGAG
>CAZZIY010000317.1:0-2139 GCA_964654525.1 uncultured Vampirovibrionales bacterium
TTTCGTCTGATTAAAATCATAATACGTCAAATAGAGGTGTCCTCCTCTGTCGCAAACCGGTATTTCTAGTAGTACTTGAGGAAAGTCGACTGTGGTTTTTTTGCGTTCACTTTCAACCGGGCTAGTGCTGTTGCTGCTGCTATGTGGTATTGGTGCTGCGGGTTGGGCTGTTCAATTTGGGTTTTCTCCTGTTCGGGGAAGCCTAACCTCTGGCTTTGGCTGGCGCTCTGATCCGATGAACGGACAAGCTCGTTTCCATGCGGGCATCGATATTGCCGCAGCAGCGGGTTCTCCAGTCTATGCCCCACAAGCAGGTAGAGTGATGTATAGTGGTCCTTATGGGGGCTACGGCAATGTGGTGGTGCTTCAACATGGACCCTCTCTTTATACGCTGTACGGACATAATGCCTACACCTTGGTGACTTATGGTGAAACTGTCTCGCAGGGACAAGTGATAGCGGTGGTTGGATCGACGGGTCGCTCTACAGGGCCTCACTTGCACTTTGAGGTGCATCATCAAAATGCCTATGTCAACCCATTGGACTACCTGGCTTATTTGTCAGGGGGTAGTCGTTTTTCTGCGGGGAATGTCCTGATTCAATCCCCTCTCAATCCGGGGCAAACCGCAGTGGTCCAATCGAGTACCGTTGGCCCTAATCCCACAGAAGTGCCTCGCCTGAAAACGGCCATCAACCGGGGAAACGGGAGTCAGGTGGAGCTGATTAAAGGCACCCGGGTGCAGCTAGTAGAGTTTTAAACTAGTAGAGTTTTAAATATTCGCATTTTCGCTATTTGCGTCGAGGCCGCAGAGCATCATGGACCGCCGCATACGTGTTGCGTGACCACCGAGCCACCCGTTTGCGCTCCATAAATAACACAATCAGTGAGCCACCGGGCACAATAATCAAAACTGCCAGTTTGGCGGCCCAGGAGTGGTGCGCTTTCTCTACCAAGCGTTTAAAAAATGAGGGCGCAGCTTTCTTTGGAGGACTTTCTTGTGGTGGATTTTGGCCAAAGTGAGCGCGAGCAAGAGAAGCACGACCTTTGCTAATAGGCGCTGCTATCAATGGAAGTGGCCTGACCACTCGCATAAACGTTGCTTCCCTCAGAAATTTCCCAGCCTATTGATAAATATTTTGATAAATATTTTGATGATTATTTGTAATTATCGATGATTCATATGCTTGGTAAATCTTGTTTCTATTAAAGCATAAACGCATTCCTTCTGGGTGCAATCAGCCGGTGTTTTCGCTAGAATAACCCCAAATATCCAAATGAAGAGGAAAAAGGCCCGTTTTTTTATGCTCCCCAGTCCAGAAAAGTCAACGCCGGGAATACATCCGCCAGTAGGGCCAGAGAGTTCTTCTCAAGATGAGTGCCTTTCTTGCGATGAGAGAAAAGCCGCTGTTCTGGGTGCTCGTGCCACCTCTTGGCTAGCCGGTCGGTTGACCGAAGGATTTTATAATGCGTTGTCGCTTTGCCTGGATGAACTGCGCGAAGAGCCCAAAAAAATTCTGGTGGTTGGCGGTGCACGCCAAGTTGAGTTGTCTCGATATTTGGCGTTTTTGTTTCCTGCAAGCCAGATCAGTGTGCTAGACACCGATGCAGAGGCAACACTGAAGGCCATGGAAAGTATTCATTGCAGGTTACGCTTTTTTACCAGTGATATTGAGTCCACCCTATTCCCAGATCGTCATTTCGATCTGGTGATTGCACATCACGTGTTTGAGTACGTGAAGGATTGGGGAAAGGGGGTGGATGAGCTTTCCCGAATTACCAAGACAGCTGTTATCTGGACGACGCTTCGTGCCCAGCTGTGGCAGGGGCTCACCCGCTTTGATCCAAAACTACTTGCCTGGATGCCTACACAGGGACTGACTCTTCCTCTTTACCAGCCAGATCGAAACGCGATCTTGCGTGAGGTGATCCGCGTGGGTCGGGTTCAAACTCAGGTTAATCCTTGGCCGTGGCAGATGTGGATGATGACTCTGAAAGCAGACAGAGAAGAGCGACTGGTTTTAACACGCTAAAAAACAGTCTTTCAAAAGCGTCTCTTTAATTTTCTTAACAAACTAACATCGAATTGGTAATGATTGTTTTTATGCATATACAAGATTTAACTCACTCAATTCTCACTTC
>CAZZIY010000318.1:0-2090 GCA_964654525.1 uncultured Vampirovibrionales bacterium
TGCGCGGGGGGCTTATTCTCGAAACGGTCCTAGCTTTAAGGCCTCTCGATATTCATCTTTCAGCCGAGAGTATTCAAACAAAACCACGCCAGCCAACCCAGCCCGGTGAACTGCATCAATTTGTGCAATCACATCCACTGGATCGTAGCGGTTATAAATTCCGAATATCCCTGCATAGACTGGAACTTTCCCCTGGGTCTGATTCAGGAAATTGAGACCGTCCTGAAATACGCCGCTGGGTGTTGGATTTAACCCAATCGGAGTCAGGGCATCCACCAAACCTTCTTTCACCCACTGAGGCCAACTCTGCAACTTTACTGTGCTCTCAGGGTCACTCAACGGGAAGACGACTGTTGAGACAGTCAGATTTGGTTGTAGCTTCTTCAACTCTGCCTGGGTTTGCTTCAGCCAACTCGTCACTTGAGAGCGACGCCACCGAATCCAAAGTGGCCATAGTGGTTCAGAAGGGGTGAGCATAAAGGGATCTACTTTTATCTGTGCCGCCTCTTCCCCTTCTTTTATAAGTGTTGCCAAAAGGGTGTTGGGTAATCCCAAGTTAGTCAGAGTTTTTTGAGATGACGGGCTGTAAGAAGCTGGATTTAAGGGGGTGAGGGGCTTAATAAGCATAGGTGGAAAATACTGATGAGTTTGAACCAAGCTTTGTATCCGGCCTTGCTCTGTTTGCTGAAGGGTTTTTAATTGTTGTCTGACCCAAGCGACATAGGCTGGAAAAGCTTTTTGAGCCGTTGCCGTATAGCCCCAAGTTGTGTCCAGATAGTTAGCGGTTGAGGGCTTTGCGCTTTCTGGATAACGAATGTAGTCGAAATTAATTCCATCTGGATGATAGCGACTGACGATCTCTTGCATGAGCTGCATCAAGAACTGACGACTCTGGGGGTGCGCTGGATCTAAGAAGAAGTGCCCTGTCTCTATGCTTGAAGGCACAGGCACTGTCTGATTTCTGGCAGCGTATTGAACATTGCGCCAATCGGGATATTTGGCGAGCAAATCACTCATAGAATCGACTGAATCTTGCTGATTACCCGCAAAAAAGACTTGAACCCAAGTATGAACACGCAGCCCTTGGGCATGGGCTTGTGTAATCCACTCATTTAGGATATCAGTCCCTTCAAATTGCCGGTGTTGCTTGGGTAGACCATAATCCTGCATCACTTGGCTGGGATAAATGGTTTTTCCCTGGTAATAGGTTTCCAGAAAGATATCGTGGATCCTGAGTGCTTTAAGATCGGCGATAATGTGCTGAATATCTGCCGGTGAGTTCTGCAGCGGTCTCACCCAAATCCCCCGAAACTCGTTGGGATTTGAACTCACCACCTGGATATAAGCTTGATTTACTAAGCGGCGGCATTCCTGAAAAGTCTCTAACACCACGGGTGTGACCTTGTTACCAGGGATTAACTGCTTTAAGCGGATTTGGCAGTCTTCAATCTGCCCCATTACTGCGGTAAGCGATGCTTGGCGAGCCCCTCTTTCTTCAGGACTAAGTGCCGTGATCCGCTCTAAATCAGCTTCTATTTGATTAAAATAGACCCTCGGGGTGATTTCGACGGTCAAAACCTTGTTTTCTGGGTTAACTTGGAGTGTAGCCCCGCGCTTGATGATTCTCCGTATCCACTGTGCTGAAGTACCGTGCCCGCTCAGGACAAAGCCGTTATTGGGGATAGGAGCATTACCTGACTTAAGTTCTGTGACAATATTATTGACCACAATAGCTTCTGCGCCCGCTTTGTTCGTTCCGGTGTGCTCACCAAAAGAGGTACTGTATATGACTAACTGATTTTCACCTCGGAAACCCTGAGATTTTGCACCTTTTGGATTATTTTCGGCATTGGGATCAATAGAATCTATGATGTGAGTGAATTGAATACGCTGTGAGGAGGGCAGGTTTTTGCTCTCAGGCTCTTTAGCCGTCAGATCTGGAGTATCTGGGGGAGTATCTGATTGAGCCGCAGGCTTTAATGGCTCTTGTTTTATTGGCTCTGGTTTTATCGGCTCTGGCTTAGTAGGTCCAGGCGCCCCCGCCGGCTTTATCGGGTCTGGCTTTAAGGGCTCTGGTTTTATTGGCTCTG
>CAZZIY010000319.1:0-2084 GCA_964654525.1 uncultured Vampirovibrionales bacterium
TGAAGTTTACTCGCTGAAACTCCAGTATGTGGGATAGTAGCAAGCGTTTTCTTTAAATGCATATAATCAGTACAAACCAAGGGCTGATTAAAGTGGAGATGAACAACACCTGCATCAATGTTTTGATGCCCGACAGGATTCTGAAACATCGCCCAAAAACTCGTCCTTATTTTTGTTGGAGACGATAATGCCACCATATAATTGGTCAGAACACCCAGCGCTGTTCCGCCCAAAATACCCCAAAGTAAGTCTATATTAAGTGTCAAGAAAACAGTCATACAAAAAATCAGAGCCTGATCCCAACCGACTCCTGCAACTTTTATCCAGACAGAAGGCCGGCAGAGTTTATACCCCGTAAACACCAGTAATGCAGATAAGATAGAGAGAGGAATTGAGTTCATCACCGGGCGTAAAAACAACAGAAACATTAACAAAAACATGGCATTGTAAAAGTTAGCCCACTGAGTTCGGCCTCCTGCCATAATATTGGCAGTGCTTTTGACCCCACCGGGAATAATCGTCAAACCGCCAATAAGGCTGGAGCAAATATTTGACACACCCATGGCAAAAAGCGTTGTATCGGGATTCGATTTTCTTCGATAGGGATCAATTTTATCGATTGCATTGATGGTTGCCAGAGATTCAATCCCATCGATTAACGTGAGCATAATGACCAGAGTAATGGCGGCTTGCCAAAGATTGACTTGTGCAAACAATTCAGCAAAATGCGGGAATACAATCCCGTGTAGCGGATTGGCTGGGATGTTTAGGCGAAATTTGCTATCTAGGGCTAAAAAGAGGGATACCACTGTCAGCAAAATAACGGCCAAAATTTTAGGCGGAAACACTTTACTCCATTGTTTTCCTTCTCCCAGTTTGGCAATCACCGCAGTAACAATCAGCGTGGCAAGACCTAAGCCCAATACGGTGGGATTGGCCATAAAAAATCGATGAGGCGCTTCAAAAAATATCCCCCAAAACTCATGAGACTTAAACGGATGGCCAAACAGGTGAGGAAGTTGTTTCACAATAATCAGCAGCCCAATGGCGGTTAACATGCCTTCGACAACAGGAGCTGGAAACATCGCACTGAATCGAGCCGCTTTGAGTTTACTCAAAATAATTTGAACAAACCCTGCCAGACAAATCACTGGAAGTAATAAAGGATAACCCGCTTCCAGGCTCCCCCCTAAGGTCATCATCGCTGCATATAATACAGGTGCTAGTCCAGCAGCAGGGCCGCTAATTGTGACAAAAGATCCACCTAGAAATGGAAGCACAAACCCAGCAATAATGGCTGATGTTAACCCCGTAATGGGCGGGGCTCCAGAGGCAATAGCGATTCCAATTGAGAAGGGTGTAGAAATAGTGGCCACTATCAAGCCGGCCATCATATCTTGGCGCCAATGCTTCAGCCCAGCTATCCCGTTTTCTGGTTTTTCTGCACTGTATTCAGTCTTAAAAGCTGTAAGGTCTGTTTTCTCAACATTGGAAAGGGCATTCGTACTTGTCGTCATCTATTTTTGCCCTTCTAAACAAGTTCAATCTTAAGAACCAAATAAACCATAAACAAAATGCTATTCTAAAATAGGGATATCGCAAGAGGACTAATCAAAAGACTAGTTCAACAACAACATCAAAACACAAAACCACGGAGAGGCTGACGCGATGGAACGCTTACTGAAAGGCATGCAGCGCTTTAAGGACACTGTTTTTCATGAAAAGCAGTCTCTTTTTCAATCATTATCTGAGGGGCAAACACCCCGTGCGTTGTTTATTACATGTTCGGATTCTCGGGTTGTTCCGACACTCATTACACAAACAGAGCCAGGAGAATTATTTGTCCTTCGCAATGCCGGTAATATTATTCCACCTTATCTGGCCTCTAACGGGGGAGAAGAAGCTACCATAGAGTACGCCATCGGTGTTCTCCACGTTAAACATATTATTGTATGTGGCCACTCCAGCTGCGGGGCAATCGATCACTTACTGAGTGGGGAAATTGACCATTCAGACAATCATATTGTCTCTCAGTGGCTTGCTTATGCCGAATCCGCCAAGCAAATTACTGAGGCTCTAGAGCC
>CAZZIY010000320.1:0-2041 GCA_964654525.1 uncultured Vampirovibrionales bacterium
CTCATTGAGGCCGCTGAAGCTCGAAAAATTGAGGTTTCAGATGCCACGTGTCCTGATGTCAGACTTGTGCAAAATAAGGCGATTGAACTGGCAGAAGAAGGTTATACGGTGGTGGTTGTCGGTAAAGCCGATCATCCTGAAGTGGTTGGTATTCGTGCACATGCTAAGGATAAAGTCCCAGGAGCACATATTGTTTGTGTGAACCAGGTGAGTGATTTGCAAAATGCTCTGACAGATATCCCCCGCCGGCGTATTGGGATTGTGTCTCAAACCACTCAGATGGAAGAAACGTTTTTTGATATGGTCAAAGAGCTTTCTAAACTGAGCAAAGAGTTAAAGGTGTTTAACACCATCTGTCCAGCGACGTACTTTCGGCAGAACGCGGCCTTGGACCTGGCCAATAAAGTGGATTTTATGGTGGTGATTGGCGGTAAAAACAGCTCTAATACAACTCATTTGGCAGAAATTTGTAAGGCTGAAGGAACCCCAACGGTCCATATTGAGACCTACCAAGAGCTTGAGGGTTCTTCGTTATTGGAAAAAGCACAAACTGTGGGCGTTACTGCTGGGGCTTCTACCCCCGAGTGGCTGGTTCAAGAAGTGATCGATTACATTCAGACCTTGTAATGGATCGAAGGCCATGGACAATTCTCGATACATGTTTGTTTTAAAACTATTGACATTCATCCATAATCCCGGTTGAATGCCCCCAAGAGAACTCCAATAAGAACACTTTAATTTCAGACAGTTACCCGTATGCATTTATCCGATGAGTCCAGTCCAAAAAAATTGAACAGCGACTCGCAAGAGACGGTCGATTTGTCTGAGGATAAACCAGAAATAATGCCGTTAACTTCGTCCCCCAGAAAGGAGACAACCCCCACAGTGTCTACACGTACTGTTGAACCCTCTGAAATCCTTGAAAATAATGAGTTGCGAGATGACTTTGCCCAATTATTAGAGCAAAGTTTCCAAACAGAACTCCGTCCGGGAGCTGTTACTGTGGGAGAAATTATCCGTGTCGAAAAAGACGGACTCTTGGTCGACGTGGGTGGAAAGTCCGAAGGGTTTGTTCCCCTCAAAGAGATTCCCAACTGTTTTACCAGCGAAGATTTGGAAGCTCAATTTCAAGCCGGTCAAATTAAAGATCTCTATGTGATGGCCCAAACCGATGATGAAGTGCAGTACCTTCTCTCCATCCGCCGGGTCGCTTCCTTCAAGAGTTGGGATAAACTCAAAGAGTTA
Source organism: uncultured Vampirovibrionales bacterium (assembly GCA_964654525.1). Classification (GTDB taxonomy): domain Bacteria; phylum Cyanobacteriota; class Vampirovibrionia; order Vampirovibrionales; family Vampirovibrionaceae; genus JAIEMW01. The sequence continues at coordinate 1,246 of CAZZIY010000320.1, forward strand.
AAAGACGCCAATACAACAGTGGAAGTGACTGTCACAGGTGCTACCAAGGGCGGTATTTTGGTCAGTGTGATGGAGTTGAAAGGCTTTATCCCTGCTAGCCAGCTAAGAGTAGCTAAAACATTGGACGAACTTGCTGGCGATACACTGTTGGCCAAGATTTTGGAAGTGGATAAATCCAAAAATAAGCTGATCTTGAGCAACCGTGCCGCTGTGTTTGAGCAAAAAGCAGAACAGCGGGCCGAAACTTTGAAAAAAATTAACCAAGGTGACGTGGTTGAAGGCGAGATTGTCAAGATTACAGACTTTGGTGTCTTTGTTGACATCAACGGTATTGACGGGCTCTTGCCTCTGTCTGAGATCTCCTGGCGTCGTATCCACCACCCCTCAGAGGTGTTGGAACTGGGTCAGCGGATTACGGTTTCTGTACTCACAGTGGACCAAAGCTTGCAGCGGATTAGTCTCAGCAAAAAACGCTTGGAACAAGATCCTTGGGAAACCGTGGATACCATCTTTAAAGTCTCTGATGTGTTAAACGGTCGCGTCTCTAAGGCCCTGTCTTCTGGGGTTTTGGTGGAATTAACCCCAGGGGTGGAAGCCTACTGTAGCTTTAACTCTGCCTCGGGTCGCTTTTTCAACATCAATGACACCTACCAGTTCCGGATTGTCTCTATGATGATTCCTGATCGTCGGATCACGCTGGAATGTCTGGGAGACGCACAGTAGTTTTTTTGAAATAACCGGTTATTGTTTGTGTTTGCCCACGCGGCCAAAGAACGATAGCCGGTTTTTTTCTTCC
>CAZZIY010000321.1:0-2019 GCA_964654525.1 uncultured Vampirovibrionales bacterium
TTCGGCAGTCTCACCCAGTCCGGCTAGCATCGTGGCGTTACTGGGAATCCCCATTTGATGAGCAAGGCCATGAATGCGCAGCCATTCATCCGCGGAAATTTTGTCCACGCACACTTCTTTGCGGACTCGCTCAGCAAAGACTTCAGCTCCGCCACCTGGCATGGAGTCCAGTCCGGCTTCTTTCAGGGTTTCTAAAACACGTTCTACTTTAATCCCGTCTAATTTGGCCAGGTAATCCATTTCAACAGCGGTTAAGCCTTTAATGTGGACCTTGGGGAACTCTTGCCGCAGTGTTTTAAAGAGATCGGCATAGAAGGCCAAATTATGCTCAGAATAGAGCCCAGAGACGATATGAAACTCTGAGAGACTCTCCCAGGCTGGGTATTTTTTCACATGTGTAATCACGTCATCCACACTCATCACATAGGCAAAGGGGGAATTTGGTCCTTTTTTGAAGGAACAGAACTTACAGTGGGCCTCACAAATGTTGGTGGGATTGATGTGGTGGTTGTGGACCCAGTAGACATAGTCCCGTGTTTCTACGGGTGTTCGTAAAACTCGGGCTGTGTCTGCCAAAATGCCAATAGCCATTAAATCTTGAGACTGATAAACCGTGATGCCCTCTTCCCGGGTCAAGCGTTCACCGTTTTGGACTTTTTGGTAAATGCGAGAAAGCGGATTGGCCTTCTGCATCATATAGTCGTGTTTCAGCGGCTCTAGTTGGGGGGCCAAGTCAGTGTTAGCTGTAAATTCTGGGGTGACAGTGGCCATAAAACAACGTCCTTAAAGTCAGTATCTAATGCAAGCAGAGAGTCTTGAGGGTTTATACAGCGGATACAGGTCCTGTAATTACCCCTGAAACCCCTACTATGTTACTACGAGCATGCTTGCTTTACCAATGACAAGCGAGAAATAAACATTGCTGAGACTAGCTCTCGTCGTTCAATTTCAGCACAGCCATAAAGGCGTCTTGAGGGATATCCACGCGGCCAACAGATTTCATCCGCTCTTTTCCAGCTTTCTGCTTTTCTAGCAGCTTGCGCTTACGGGTGATATCCCCGCCGTAGCACTTATCCAGCACATTTTTGCGAACCGCGCTGATATTGACCCGGGCAAGCACTTTACCGCCAATGGCCGCCTGAATGGCTACCTCAAACATTTGCTTGGGAATTAAATCCTTGAGCTTGGTGGTTAATTTCCGCCCCATCCCTTGTGCTTTGTCCTGGTGAACAATTACACTGAGAGCATCAACGGGCTCTCCAGCCACCAAAATGTCCATTTTGACCAGTTTAGATTGCTTGTAGCCAGAAAAATGATAGTCCATCGAGGCATAGCCGCGTGAACGCGATTTAAGTTGGTCGTAAAAGTCAGTCACAATTTCATTGAGTGGAATTTCATACTTAAGATTCACTCGAGTGGTGTCCAGATAATCCATTGCCGTAAAGGTTCCCCGGCGGTCTTGGGCCAAATCCATCAAGGCGCCTACAAATTCATTGGGGACAATCATCGAGACATTGACATAGGGCTCTTCAATAAAATCGCGAATAATGGGATCCGGCATTTTGGCAGGGTTATCGACTTCCAGTACTTCTCCTTTTTTGGTGTGTACCCTATAAACCACACTGGGAGCGGTTGTAATTAAGGATAAGTTGTACTCTCTCTCGAGCCTTTCCTGGATAATCTCCATATGGAGCAGGCCCAAAAAGCCACAGCGAAAGCCAAACCCGAGGGCTTCAGAGGTTTCAGGCTCAAAGGTAATACTGGCATCATTCAGTTTTAATTTATCCAGTGAGTCTTTTAAGTCGTTATAATCATCATTATCCACTGGGTACATGCCGCAGAATACCATAGGAAGGGCTTTTTTATAGCCTGAAAGGGGTTCTGGAGCAGGGTTATTGGCAAGTGTAATGGTATCACCGACGAAAGAACCAATTTCTTTAATAGAAGCTGCAATGTAACCTACTTCTCCAGATTCCAGTTTTGTTCTGGGGTTTCTGGCAGGTTTCATCACCCCCAATT
>CAZZIY010000322.1:0-1988 GCA_964654525.1 uncultured Vampirovibrionales bacterium
GATAGGCAATGAGTAATCCGGGAATCAACCAGGCAAAAAGAATATACTGAAAGGAATTTTCCCCCCAATGTATTTGTTTATTGGGTTTGTAATACGCCTGAAAGGCCATAAAAACGAGTGTTGAAATCCCCAGAAGCACCCCCAGGGTCTGGGTATGAATGATGACTAATCCATTACACAGGGCTGAAAGAATAAGAAAAGTTGGTGTTGGTTTATCTGACTGTTGATTTCTCATATACTGCATCATGCACAACCCACTCCATAGGGAAAATACGCCACTCAGGGTGTGATGCGAAAAAATGTATGCGTTATAAATAACGCAGGTGACTAAAAAGATGAGATAAAGTACACGCCAAGGCTGTGATAAATAGGGTTTTGCAATACGCTCCAGCCAGAATAAAGAAATAATCTGTAAACCTGTGATAAATAACCGAGGAATGACTACACTGACTCCAAAAAGCTGATATAACAGGGCTGCTGTGTAGGCTGACCCAGGAAGTAGAAATTCAAGATAGTCTCTAAAGGGCAACGCCCCCTGGTAGAGCCAGCGGGCATGGAGCAAGATATTGGCTTCATCCGCCTTGGGATACAGATAGAGATTGCCCAGAATGGGTGCAAAAAATAGCAGGATAATCGCGGGTTTTAGCCAAGATATCGTTTTAAGCCAGAGGGTTTTAAGCGGGGTCATACGTCAGCGGGGTTTGTCGTTACCAAATAAACAGATGCCTGCTTGTGTTATAACATAGCCTGAGGAAGCGTAACTGAAAAGAATTACAAAGGGGAAGACGAGGACATCACGGGTGATTTCTCGGACAATGCACCAACCCGCTTGGGAAGTTTATACCCGTAAATCCGGGTTTAATTTACACTCGCATAAAGTGCCCTCTGACCCTCAGCAGGGAGGCTCTCCAAAGTTACCTGTTTTTGCTGGCTTGCAAGAACAACAGGACTGGTACACGTTTTTTTCTGCCCTGCCAAAGCCCACACTCAAACGTCTCAAACGATTGAGAGAGTTCGATATTGAGGAGAGCCATGCGTTGCTTTTCCTCATAGGATGGTTATACGGTACTATTGACCCTAACATGCGCCTGATTATGAAAAGAGTGAGCACGGCCACCCAACTGCATCTCAAAAGGCTGATAAAGTCGGAATTCGAGCATGCAGATCCCGTGATTCCCAATCATCTAGTGGATATTCGACTCGCTCTCGACCTCGCCTTGCAAGTGCTCTACAATGAACCGGGTACGAGCACAATGTACGACCCTTATTAAGAACAATTTGTGTGGGTGTTGCTAACGAATGAAAAAATGTGATATTTGCCAAGGCCGAACCGTCAAAATTGAGGGCGGTGTGCGCTGCCTCAACTCCCAATGTGAAGGGGCCAAGCTATTGTTGCCCGAAAACACCGTGGTCTGTGGATGTGGTGAAACCATGGCGTATCAAGGACTCACTTCCTGGGGTGAGCCCACCTATCACTGTATTGCCTGTGGAGAGTTAAGCAAACTCTGATGTCAACAGAGCCGATGATGCCGGATGTGTTGGTCCTGGGTGAAGAGATTGAAAGTGTTCTGACGGCTGTTTCTGCAGCGCGCATGGGCGTTTCAACCGTTCTACTGGTTTCTGATGAGGGGCGTCTGGGGGGACTTTCCACTCAGGGGGGACTCAGCTATATGGATATTACGCCTGAGTGTCTACCGCCCTTGTTTTCAGAATTTTTAAACCGCGCTGGTGTGAAGCGGGTGGGTCTAGAGCCAGTTCAAGCTGAAGAAACATTGCACCAGATGTTGGCAGAAGCAGGCGTGCGGGTGGATACGCAGTCGAATCTTGGCGAATACCCAGCCCAAATATATATAGATGCAACACCGGATGCCAGCATGCTGAGCGCACTAGAGTTACCCTGTATCGAAGGCCTGGGTGGTCTCCTCAAGGGGAGGCAACCTGGAAACGAAAAACCGCTAGAATTTATTGGTGTCTCCCCGGTTGTTCGG
>CAZZIY010000323.1:0-1985 GCA_964654525.1 uncultured Vampirovibrionales bacterium
AACTTCAGGTCAAAGATCTCGAAATGAAAGTGAAAGACAGTGTTCAAGATGCTTATATTACGCTTGTTTACGGACTCCAAAAACTCCAAAAATACCAGGTTGATCTGATCCCAGCTTCTGAAGAAGTACTCAAGTTATCAAAAATTAGTTATACCTATGGTAAAACAGGCTTAGCAAACGTGATTTTAGCCCAGCAAGCCGACGCTCAAATTAGACAGGGCTACCTAGATTCAGTGGCTGCTTATCAAAAAGCCTGGGTGGCACTCGAACAAGCTCTTGGCAAAGCTGTGGAGAATTAGTAAGTGAGTAACTTATCGGTTAACTCTATCATCAAGTTCTCTCTACAATACAGGCGTTATGCAGTTTTTCTGGCATTTATTGCTATGTTAATTGGATTATGGTCACTCCAGAATCTGCCGATGGAAGCCTATCCAGATTTTACCAATCCTTTGGTTCGTATTATTACTCCCTTTCCTGGGAAAGGAGCTGAGGAAGTAGAGCGCTTGGTGACCATTCCCCTTGAAAAAGAAATGAGCGGGCTTCCCAGAGAAACCAATGTTCGCTCAGTGTCTTTATTTGGGTTGTCTGTCATTTACGTCACCTTTGAACAGGGAACCAAAACACAGCAGGCGAGGCAATTAGTCCTAGAACGGATGAATAGTGCCGATTTACCAGACGACGTAAAACCAGCTCTAGATCCGGATGCCTCTGCTGTGGGAGAGATTTTTCGCTACACCCTTGAATCTGACTACTTTTCGTCGATGAGCATGAAAACCATTCAAGATTGGCAGTTAGAAAAAGCATTCAGGCAAATTCCAGGTGTTGTCGATGTCACTAGTTTTGGGGGGCCACGCAAAACCTATCAGGTTTTTATTGATCCCGGAAGACTCAAAGCATATAACTTGACCGTATTACAAGTGTTTGATGCCATTCACAGCGCCAATGTGACTACCGGTGGAAACTATATTGAGAACAATGGACAAGCCTATGTGGTTCGAGGGCTCGGCTTATTAAAAGATGTGAGAGATTTAGAAAATGTTGTCGTTCAAGCCGATGGTTCTGGCACAGCTATTTGTGTGAAAGACGTTGCTGTGGTATCCATCGGGCCAGGAATTCGCCTAGGTCAGGTAGGGAAAAATGCCACCAATGATGATGTCATTGAGGGCATTGTTCTAATGCGCCGGGGTGAGGACGTTTCTAAAGTAACCAACCGACTGTATGAGAAACTACCGTTCATTCAAAGTAGTTTGCCTCAGGGTATCAAAATGGTTCCGCTTTATGACCGTCTCGATCTGGTCAGAAACACCCTACATACTATCAGTCATAACGTCGCCGAGGGTATTGTTTTAGTTGTCATTGTGCTCTTGTTATTTATGTTTAACGTGCGTTCTGCCTTGATTGCCGCCACCGTGATTCCTTTTTCACTCTTATTTGCATTTACCATGCTGGACTTCTTCCATATACCAGCAAATTTATTGAGCTTGGGGGCTGTTGATTTTGGGATTCTGGTGGATGGTTCTGTGATTATGGTAGAGCATATTTTTCACCGATTGAGCCAAAGACGGAGTAATTTCCCACATCAGGATTCGTTTTTCCTGCTCACTCAAGCCGCCCAAGAGGTGGGAAATCCGATTATATTTTCAGGTTTAATTATTGTGGTTGCTTTCTTACCTATATTTTGTTTTACGGGTGTGGCCGGTATTTTGTTTCACCCTCTGGCATTCACAATGAACTTTGCACTGATAGGCGCTGTATTAATGAGTGTGACAATTATCCCCGTTTTATGTTGGTATTTTCTTGCCAAAAAACCAATAAAAAACCGCCAAAGCCCGGTTTTAGTGTTTGCACAAAACAGATTTTATCCCATCTTGATTTATTGTTTAAGACACCCGGCTCCTTTCTTGTTGAGTACGGTAGTAGCCTGTATCACCAGTGTTGTATTACTCGGGAATATCGGTTCTGAATTTTTACCCGCTCTGGATGAG
>CAZZIY010000324.1:0-1984 GCA_964654525.1 uncultured Vampirovibrionales bacterium
GATTGCCAATGGAACAGTTGCTCCACCACCCCCACCTCCTCCCCCTGGAGGAGGGTTACCTCGTCTATAGGCTAAAGCATTTAAAAAAATTACTTAACTTATCAGATGCTTGTTACAAAGTGTTTCAATTTAGAACCTAACCCTCCAGGGATCTCCAAAAAAGGCGATAACCCAAGAGACACCATGTCCTTGTTCGGTAGAGAGAAATAGAGAGATTGAGCAGCCCGTGCGGTTAAGTTCTCGCATCATTTACTGGATTCTGAGGCGATGCTTCGGCAGGCGCAGTCCGGGAAATCAAGTGCCTGAGTACGCAATACCCACCATGATGATTACCAGCGCTGTGGTGGCAGGAGCCATCGTCCTCAATCCCAACATCATCCAATGGATGAGCCAAAGCACCCACGGGACGATTGATCACGACATTCTCTCGATACAGCCTCTATCCACACAGATTGCACCCGATAGCGGGATAGGCGTTTCCGCTCAAACCATCGCCCGTTTTTCGGCGCCAAACACAGCCTATACTTCGTGCTTTGACGCCAACACCTGTGTTCAAATTCCCAGCATAAGCCCCACCACAGCAGGCAGTATGGGCGGGCAAGCAATCAGCCAACTACAAGCTTTAACCCAAATGCTGACAAACATTCGGGATTTACTGGCAACCGAATTAGACAGTGATAATCCCCTATTAGCCGAGTTAAATCAGGCGGTTTCAAACAGTCGCTCTCTTGGTGATTATTATGCAAACAGTCTGAGTGGTTATGCAGAAACAAGAATGGCGTTAGGCAACGTAGGGTTTGAGGTAGCCCCTTGGCCAGGGGGTGGAAGTTATGGTTCCAGAAGATTAGCAGACTTAACCCGCAATATGTCACAAATTGGCCAGATTGGGAACGTGGCCAGACCGAAAGAAAATGATTTAAGAACCAATGGGGTCAATATCCAGACACTGATCAATTCTTCTGAATACGCAGCACTGCGGCAAAGCCATCCCAGTATGGGCAACTTACTGGCCTCAACCATCAACGCAGCTGTGGCTGCTTCTGCTGCTATTACCTCCTATCCGGGGACTGCAGCTGGAGTTAGAGACCGACTTCAGGCGATGACTCAAGAAGCAATGACCACTGGACAACCCGTCGATGCGTTTCGCATCTCTCCTCAAGATCAACTGAATCAGGCATCCATTGCCAATATACTGGCGGCACAAAATATACAAAGCATTGCAAACTCAGTCTGGCAACCCGCTGCTCCTTGATAAAACATTATTTTAAAACCCACCTGAATGCTCACCTTAACAGAAATGAACGACATGATAAAAGCCTGTCTTAAAAGAGCCGCACAGGGCACTCAACTGAGTGAGTATATTTTGCCGAGTATTTTATTGACCGTAACCGCCATCAGTGGTGCCTCATTGTTAAATCCCGCCGTCGCTCAATGGATGAGCCAAACGATGAACGGCAATTTAGACCAAAAAAATGTCGCCGTGCATGAACTTGGGACAACACTGCCAGGTCTCTCATCGAGCTCGTCTTCCACAAGCCCTACCTCTCCCAGTATTGCACTGCCTTCGATTCCGATGGCTTATAAGACATGCTTTGGAGAAACAGTTACCAGTTGTATTCAAATCCCGAAAATAGACAACACCACAGAGACGACTGCGGGTAATCTCGGCGATCAAAGTGTGAAGAGTATGCTTGCCATGACATCGCTATTGATACAGGCTAGAAATGCACTGGGTGTTGAATTAGACACCAGTAACCTCTTGATACAAGAATTAGACAAAGCCATTCAACAAAGTACTGAGCTATCCCAGTTTTATCAAGACCAATTTGCTGCTCAAAAACAAATCGCTGCCTTTGGAGAACGGGGTTGGTATATTCTTCCCTACGGCATGACTCTGGACTATGCCGCCGCATCAAAAAATCTCAAAGCGATTGGTTTTATTGGGCTTGATGGAAAGAGGCAAGAATTAAGACTTGCAAAAACA
>CAZZIY010000325.1:0-1983 GCA_964654525.1 uncultured Vampirovibrionales bacterium
TCTGGGTTAATCAGCTCTTCTTTTGCCCAAAGGCCAGACAATGCATTCATGCCGTTGGTCAGTGCTTTCCCAAACACAATAATGTCCGGTTTAATCCCAAAGTGTTCCATCGCCCAGAGCTTTCCAGTGCGGAAAAAGCCCATTTGGATCTCGTCATCCACCAACAGAATCCCGTAGGCTTTGCACACTTCTGCAATGATTTCGAAATAGCCCTCAGGGGGTTTTACGTAGCCGCCGGTCCCTTGTAAAGGTTCCATGTAAAAGGCACCAAACTCAGATTTTCCGTTCTTCGGGTTTAAAACCCCGTAGTATTCTGTTTCAAACTTGCGTACAAATTGTTGAGCGCAATACAGTTTGCAAGAATCCGGTTCTTTTCCGTAAGGGCAACGGAAGCAGTATGGAAACGGGATAAACTCTGCCCGATCACCAAACTCACCAAACGGTTCTCTGTAGCGATAAGAGGATGTAATCGCTGAGGCCCCTAAGGTTCGCCCGTGATACCCCCCTTCAAAGGCAAACATATGCTGCTTACGGGTGTGTTTGCGAACGAGTTTAAGCGAATCCTCAACCGCTTGGGCCCCACCCACATTGAAATGCACCCGACCAACCTGACCAAAGCCTTTTTGAACACTGTTGACCAGTTTTTCAGCGAGGTGGATTTTTTCTGGATGGAGATACTGACAGGCCAGTTGGGGAAGTTGGTCAATTTGACGTTTGAGAGACTCATTCACGCGTGGGTTTCCGTAGCCTAAATTGACCGCAGAGTACCACATTTGCAGATCCAGATAGGGGGTTTCTTCGAGATCAAAGAGATAGCTTCCCTCGCAGTGCTTAAAAAACTTGGGATCTTTTGCGTAGTGAACCGTATCGCCGTATGAGCAGACCTTATTCTCAACCGCTAAGAGCCTTTTGGTTTGTTCTTGGGGACTGAGGTTTTCTTGATCAAGGGTGTTAGCAACAGGTTGCGGACTCATACAGGGGATCTCCATCAGATAAAACGACTAGATTGGAAAACTGGGTTGGAAGCTATGGGTTGAAAACTAAAGGAATTAACAAGAAAAAGGGACTTGGCTTACAATACAGACTAGCTATAACGGCAGACTTAACTGGCAGTTCGTAAGAATTTAAAAAAAGTATGTGGGATTCTTATCATCGAAATACAATCATACGAATCAAACCGTCGCTAGAGCTGACATAAATCTGTCGGGAAGCTTTCACGAAACTGACATGGAGAATGTACCGTGCCCCGTTTATTGTTGATTGAAGATGATTCAGTTCTGGGCCCTGGCATTGAGCTGGCTTTGCGTCGAGTGGGCTATGATGTTTTATGGCGGCGCCATGGGCTTGCACTGGTTGAACAACTTCAGCAGGAAACGTTCGATTTGGTCATACTCGATATTGGGTTGCCTTACGAGGACGGGTTTCAGCTCTTAAAAAAAATAAGGGAGGCAGGTTATACCATACCAGTAATGATGCTCACGGCACGCGATACCCTGGAGGACAGAGTCAGTGGATTAAATATGGGTGCAGATGACTATATGACAAAGCCCTTTAATCTGTTAGAGCTCGAAGCAAGAGTGAATGCGCTGTTGCGAAGACATTCTGTCCAATTTTTAAACGAAAGTATTCAATGCGGCCGAATTCGGATGGATTTACAGGGGCAGCGGGTCTATGCCGAAGAGCAGGCACTTGAGTTCTCTGCAAGAGAACTCTCTGTATTAACCTACCTGCTTCAAAATCAGGGCAAAGTTGTGAGTAAAACCCAACTTTTAGACTCTTTATACGGAGAAGATCAGGACGTACAGCCAAATGCTGTGGAAGTCTGTATTTCACGGATTCGCAAAAAGATAGAGGATGCAGATGCCGGGGTGACGGTCAAAACGATACGCGGCTTAGGATATATTCTGGATGCTTCGTAATCCCCTTTCGATTCGCAGACGGATTGTGTTCTTCTTGCTGGGACCGTTTATTTTGCTGTGCTTC
>CAZZIY010000326.1:0-1973 GCA_964654525.1 uncultured Vampirovibrionales bacterium
GAGAAGTGAGAATTGAGTGAGTTAAATCTTGTATATGCATAAAAACAATCATTACAGATTTGATGTTAGCTCGATGTTAGTTTGTTAAGAAAACTTAAGACTGGTTTTTAGCGCGCTGAGAAATCTTCTGCTATTCAGACAGTTGGTGGTTAAAGACCCCGGTTGCCAAAATAAAACTCAAGACTGAAAGCACCATCAACATCACCCCGTAGCGCAGATCCATCGCCCCGCTCAGAAAGGCATGACGACCTCCTTCAAACAAGGCTGTGGTGGGGAGCCAGGTGATTACGGGCTGGATCCAATCAGGAAAAACTGATCTTGGGAAAAACATCCCCCCCAGATACAACAGCGGGGTAATAATCAGGGTTTGGGATTGGGCAATGTTATCGGGTTTTTTAAACAATGTCCCCACAACAGTTCCAAAACAGGCAAATATAATACTCCCCGGAAACAAATAGGCAAGATACGTCAGCAGATAGCCCACATTGAGTGTGACAGGAGCGAGCAGCATAATGATCAACAGCACCACAGCCCCTTTAATCAGGGCCACCGTAAACCCACCCAAAATTTCACCAATAATAATATCAAAGGTGGTGATCGGCTTAATGCGGTATTCATCAATCATTTTTTGATGCCAGCGGTCCAACCAGACGCCCCAGGCTCCCGTGCGGTAGGCTTCCATCAAAATAGTAAAGCTAATCAGTCCTGGTGCCATAAACACGATGTAGGGCACCCCTTCTACATCTGAAATATGGCCTTTCAACCCCAAGCCAAAGGTGAGAAAAAACGTCAACGGGGTGGCCGTGGTCGCCAGCAGCTCCAGCCACCAATCTTGTGACTCTTGCCGGAGAACCTTTTGATAAATGGGGATAATCCCACGTCGAATGTGTAATGCCCCCATATTAGTGATCTGCCCCGCTCCATTCATTATTGGCAACCGCCAAGTAAACATCTTCCAAGTCCAGTTGGAGTTTACCAATGGATTGAATCAGCCCAGCGGGAATAAACTGATACAGCTGAACCAAGCCTTCGGGATCTCGTACTCGTAAGGACAGGCGAAAAGGATCGCTCACACGAATATCTTGGAGCCAGTCGCAATAAGCTTTTTCTGCAGCTACCCCTTTGCGGCAGTTTGCCTCAAGCGCTTCCATATAATGCTGAGCCTCTGGTTCAGTCAAAATCACCTCGTATTGATTCAGTGTATGCCCAAAAGACTCATTCACTGCACCCAGCCGGTTCTTAAGCTCTCTGGAAGTGCCGGATAAAATCACCTGACCCTCTCGCATCATCAAAATCGAATCACTGAGAAAGTCAGCCTCTTCCATATAGTGTGTGGTGAGTATCACCGTGGTTTTATGTTTGATGCTAACAACCGTATCCCAGATTTCTCGCCGCGCTTGAGGATCGAGTCCCGTGGTGGGCTCATCTAGAAATAGCAGGTCGGGCTGATGAATCAGGGCACGAATTAACGCCACCCGGCGTTGCATCCCGCCAGACAAAGTGTTAGGGACACTATGGCTGCGGCCCTGTAAGCCAACACTTTCTAGTAGCTCTGTGATGCGGGCCTTTGCTGCTTTGTTACTCAAGCCGTGAAGCTTGGCATGAAGCATCAGGTTATCCCAGACGGAGAGATAGTTATCAAAATGATTGTCTTGGGCGACGATACCGATACGGTTCCTGATGTCCAGTGCATGGGTCTGAATCGTTTCTCCAAAAATTTTGACCTCACCAGAATCAGGACGCGTGATGGTGGTGAGGATCCTTATTAGGGTTGTTTTTCCTGCCCCATTAGGTCCCAGGATGCAAAACACGCCATTGGCCGGCACCGAAAAGGAAATAGCACGCAGCGCTTGAAGCGACCCAAAGGATTTACTCAGGTTGTAGACTTCTATGGTTGGATGCATACTATACGTCCATGTGAAGGCATCAGGGTGAAGGCATCAGGGTTATTTTGGCCTTGTTTTTCCAGAATA
>CAZZIY010000327.1:0-1932 GCA_964654525.1 uncultured Vampirovibrionales bacterium
AATAAATACCAAGTGCGGTGCGATTTGAGGGACGTTGGTGAGATTACTGTATTTATTTTGGAACTGCCTGAAATACTGGTTAGGACGAGATTGCGACCATCTCAGTGCCAACGTATTTGGAAAAAATACCTTTTGCCCCGATTGTGGGCAAAAAGTTAAACTGGTCTGGTACTTTATTCAGTGTCAACAGTGTCGCACCAAACGAGTCCCGCAGGCAGATATTTTAGGCCCCATTCGTCCAAAATCTCCTTTTTGTGCCCACTGTGGAAGTTTTCATTTTCGGTTAATCCAAAAAAGTCAGATTCATCCCCAAGAGCTGCCGTTTGCTGTCTCCAAAAAAGAACTGGATTTTGAACAACCAGCCCCATGGACACCAGGTACTCAGCCAGAAGTGTTTAACCCCAAACTCCATCACCCCAGTTTTTTTTACGAACACCCACTTTACGATCCTGGCATTGTAGATGGAGAGGTCTTACGCCGGCAGTATGTCTACTCCCAGCAAACCCCTGTCAGTGATGCCACATTTTATCTGAGTCAAGAGACAACAGAGACGTCTATGTCTGATTTATCCGCATAGCCTAAACGCGCTACAAGGCACGTATCGCTGCCTCAAGAAGGTTTAGGGCAAAGAACAAAATCATGGGCGAAATATCAATCGCCCCCAACGGTGGAATCAAGTTACGAAATGGAGCCAGGACTGGCTCTGTTATGACATAAATCCAGAACCATGGAGCCTTTTCCCAATCGCCGTATCCCAAAACCCAGGACAGCAGAATTCGGCCAATCAGTATCCATGAATACAACTGCAAGAAATGGAGGAGGAAGGCTTTAATTTCAATCGGCAAAACAGAAGCTCCTATTCGCTGCGTGCGGACTTCAGCGTTTTATCACAGCCACAAGTGCTTCGCTCCTTGGGGGTAAGCTCAATCAGTTTAATCAGCAAACCGCGAAGCTTTTCATTATTTTGAGTAAACACCTTCACCACTTCTTCATGGCTAACAGGAGCCACACCCTCGACACCGGTATCATAATCCGTCATCAGCGACACGTTGACCACACACATTTCCAGTTCTTTCACCAGGTGTACTTCTGGGTACTGGGTCATGTTAATCACTTCCCAACCCTGATCGCGAAACCACTTCGATTCTGATCGCGTGCTGAAACGGGGTCCCTGAATGACAACAACAGTGCCTGTTTTGTGATGGGGGATCCCACAACTCTCTGCCGCTTGAATTGCCAGCGGGCGCATTTCTGAGCAGTAGGGATCGGCAGCACTCACATGAGTAGTGATCGGCCCGTCATAAAAGGTGTCAATTCTGCCATTGGTTCGATCGACGAATTGATCGCAGATCACAAAATCGCCAGGCTTGATGTGAGGCTGTAAAATTCCTGCCGCACAAGGCGCAATCACCCGGGTGATGCCCAGGCTTTTGAACGCCCAGACATTGGCACGGTAGTTGATTTTATGCGGAGGGAGCGTATGTTTTTCTCCATGCCGCGGAAGAAATGCCACCCGTTTTCCGCCAATATTCCCAATCGTAATCGGAGCACTGGGCGACCCATAAGGTGTTTCAACCTGAACGGTCTCTGCATCGGTTAGAAACTGATAGAATCCCGATCCGCCAAATACGCCGATATCTGCCTTAATTTGTTTTGGAGTGACGGGGCCAAATGGTGCCATGGTGCTTGTTTCCTTATGAATAAAAAGTTGATAAACTTGACGAATCAAGAGAATAATCAGCGTAGCCAAAACCCCTGGTTCTTGTCAAAAACACCCCCGACACGCGTCAAAAATACGCCTAAAAAAAGACACACCGCTCTAGCCATGGGTGTGTCAAATCATTGTGTCTGTATTGAAAGGAAATTGAAATTTTATGCGTTGAAAATGATTCTCATTAACAACACTTGTATAGATTACTCCATCTGAGAATC
>CAZZIY010000328.1:0-1923 GCA_964654525.1 uncultured Vampirovibrionales bacterium
GTAACGGCTCTTCTGGACCGCTTGTATTACAAGCAAAAATTGGTTGCTCAAGATAAAACGCTACTGTCGCGGCTGCGTCTCAAGACGCATGAGATTGCATTACAGAAACGACAGTTGTCATTTCAAAAAGAGCAAATCGGGGATACGATCGACCAAATTGAAACAGTCAAAACTCAAATTGCTGATCGAATTGATGCGGATCGAGAGCTTCGAGAAAAGTATGAGAGAGATGCTCAAGCTTACGAAGATGCCGAAAAAGAGTTACTCGCTGAATCTTCTGCTATTCGCCAGCAAATATTGCGCTTGTTTCCGGCCAGAAGTCAATCAGGAATCCGTATTCATGGCAGTACAGGTATATTTTCCTGGCCCTTAGTTGGGTCTATCCGCTCGGGTTTTGGTTACCGGATTCACCCAGTTCACCGGCGGCGCTTGATGCATACTGGGTTGGATATTTCTCGAGGGTCTGGAACCCCAATTCGCGCAGCCGATGGGGGGGATGTGATTTATGCTGGCTGGCGCGGAGGCTACGGAAAAGTGGTGATGATCAATCACGGCTTTAAAAACGGAACTAATTTGGTTACTTTGTACGGGCATATGTCAGGCTGGGCTGTATCAAGCGGACAAAGTGTCAGCAAAGGACAAGTGGTTGGCTATGTCGGATCTACTGGACTCTCTACCGGGCCTCACTTGCACTTTGAGATTCGCGAAAACGGTTCCCCCGTCGATCCATTGAAGTATCTATAACCTTCGATGAATTAATTTCTGCTATGATTGAGCCAAGATAAAGAAGATATAAAGATCTTTTGGGACAATTTCGCGGCGGAACTTTTTTTATCCCATTCAGGTCTTTATGCCTTTCTTTTATTAACTCAGACTCTTAAAAAAATGGTGGCTTTGTTGTTGAAGCGTTCCCCTCTTTTTTACAGCATATTCTTTTCAGTGGCTCTTTTGACTTGCTCAGGTCTGAATTGGGCGGCCGAAAACACCACGATGGGAGTGACGGCCGGAGATGAACCGGCCCCATTGCAACCTGTTTTGCAAGACCCAAATGATGTGAATCCAGTGTTTACACAGCCAGCACTCCAGCCCGACTCAGTCGGCGCAAAATCATCATCTCAAGAAGCTTTAGAAGCCAAGGCAGTCTTGGTAGACATCGTCAGTGACAAGCTGGAATACGATAAAGCGGTGAATTTATACACGGCCACAGGTACGGTCCACGTGGTTATCTCTGAACAAAATTCGGAGTTAATCGCTGATAAGGTGATTTATGACCCGTCTAAAGAGTTTATGATTGCCAAAGGGAATGTGATTATTGACAAGCGTGGGCAAAAAACCTACGGCACATATGCCAAAATTGATTTGACCCGAAAATCTGCCCTGATAGATGATGCGGTCACATTGGTCAATAAAGTGCGAGTTAAGGCGCGTAAAGCCTTTGTGGATCCAGATTTTGTTCAACTAGAAAACGGAAAACTGGTGATCCGTCAATCGGACTTTGTCGGGATTGCGCCAAACGGGCCGTCAAACTCAGGATCAAGCACAGCATTAAGTCCAGCATTGAGTGGACGAGGGAAACCTGCCCAAAAACAAACACTCTCTGCAAGTTCAGAAAAGCCAAAAGTTAAATCCGGCTTTCATTTTGGTAGACCGATTGACCCCACGACTTTATTAGAGCCTAGTTTGGGCGATCTTGCCGGTTCAGTTCATTTCCCTTTAGATGAGGCCGCCACTCAAGCCAGCAGTTCTCCGCAAAGTATCATTGGGACCGATGCCCCCGACTTTCAATCCGACCTCGAGGCCACGGCCAAAGGAGACGGAACGGGCACGGGCAATAATTTCCGGATTCTAGCTAAGCAAGTGGATGTGGAGCAAGGGACGGACCGTTTTAATGAAATCAACGTCCGCAATCCCGATCTTTACTAT
>CAZZIY010000329.1:0-1906 GCA_964654525.1 uncultured Vampirovibrionales bacterium
GCTTTATAAACTTTTTGTTAGTTTTTTTTAGCCAGCTTTTATGGATGTTTTTTTAATACCACTGTCTATAAGCCCAATGAAGTCACAAATCGATCTTTTATAATCTTACTTTTCTGCTAAATTGAAGGGAATTGGTTCTGTTCATTCTCTTGCACTGAATACCTTAGCCCCCTTCTTTTGCCATTGCTTGTTATTAGACGTCTGTCTAAAAAAGGCCTGTGATGCAACACTCTGATTTAAATCACGACAAAATTTCCCGTTTTTTGAGCAGCCACACCCCGTTTCATTCTCGTTTTCGGTTTTTACAGTGTTTGTGGACTGTTTTACTCGGGTTTGCCTTGCTCAATGCTCATCAACAACTCAGCTGGGGTAGTACGCTTCATTGCCACAGCACGCAAAATCAGGCGCCCATTCTGCTAAACAAGGCAATGCCTAAAAATCCACTAGAGTCCCCTGCCAAAGCCCCTGACTTGTTAATGGATTCGGGCGTGGGCGGACTACCTGCCCTCATCACGAAGCCTCTTCCAGATTTTCTCAGCTTTTTAGAAATGCAACACTTGGCAATAGATACTGTTCAAACACCTGAATTAGCTGAAAAAGTAAGACGCCTCCTGTCTACCCCTATTGAATACAGCTTCCCAGAAAGCTTTAAGCCAGTTGGGAACCCCTTGGATAGTGCCTTTCTTGGCCCGTTCATTCGTGTGGCCAGCTGGAACATAGAACGTGGTTTTGAACTGGACTCCATTAAAGCAATTTTCAAACCTAAAGCTTCTCGAGAAGACGCCCCAGAGCAATCTGAAATAGAAGGGATCAACGAAGAAAGACAATGGTTAGCCGCAAGCCAGGTGCTGCTTCTCACTGAAGTCGACATGGGAATGAAACGAACCGGCTATGAAGATGTGACCGCAGAACTCGCCAAAACACTGGGAATGAATGCAGTTTTTGCTCCAGAATTTATTGAACTCGCCCCAGTCCGACCCGATGTGGTCAAGCTCAGTCAAAAACCACTCCCAAAGACAATGACCTTTGGAGAAGATATTTTTGTAGATCCCCTACGATACAAGGGGCTCCACGGATCTGCAATTTTTAGTCGTTACCCGATCAAAAACCCCCGTATACTTAGGCTTCCGCGTTGTTACGATTGGTACAAGCACGAGCGAGAAAATATCTCGATCTTGGAAAAAACCGTTCGCGTGTTGGCAGACAAAATTTTTCTCGAGACCATTCTGACAGAGCTTCGTTATGGCGATCGAATCGCGCTGGTCGCAGAAATTGAAATCCCCGAGACGGATAGTCAGGATCATGAAATCACGGTTGTGGCCACCCACCTTGAAAACCGCGGGCCAGCGGCTTGCAGATTAAAGCAGTTCCAAACCGTTTTGGATCACGTCAAATCAGTCCAGCATCCTGTCATTATTGGCGGAGACTGGAATACCTCTGGCGGCGATGTCAGCCCTACATCGTTTAAAAAAGAAATTATGACCCGCGTCAAAGATCCCACATTTTGGTCCAAACAAGCGATTAGTATTGCCGTTCCATATGGTTACGCGCTTAAAGCAGGGTTGGACATCTCACAGTACTTTCACAACTTGAGAGATCCCAGTGTTCACGGGGTTCCTCTCCTGGCTCCCAACAAAGAAGAGGCCTTCTTTAACACATTGCGTCACTTCCAGTTTGATGATGGGTTCTCTTTTGACCTACGGGGTGATTCAAAACGTTCTTATGGCAATAAATCTGGCTTTATGTCTAATTCAAACGAACGCTGGTTAAAAGGGTTTCAGGCCACTTTTTCGCTAAACCGGACATTGCTACACGGGTTGATAGGACGTTATAAACTGGATTGGATGCTGGTCAAAGCTTACGCTACCAAAGGGGCGGACCATCAACAACCCTATAAAATGGCACC
>CAZZIY010000330.1:0-1894 GCA_964654525.1 uncultured Vampirovibrionales bacterium
TCTATCCTAAACGGAAGAGCCTACTATAGCACAAAATTTCGCCCATTTTTGCCGGCACTCAATGTACCTTACCGCGCGCACTCTCTCCACCAAACAGAGGAACTTATTCAGGTTAACCCTACAGATTGCCATGGCCTTCTCGATACCCAGTGTATGAGTGAAGTCTAAACACCCCAAACGTCATAGGGTAACAAGAGAATTGGTTGGGAACACCAACACTTTGTCGGAGGAGAAAGCATCATGCCGTCTATCATTAATACCAATGTGTCATCTGTGATTGCACAATATAACTTAAGTTTGAACCAAGCCTTACAAGCCCGCTCTTATGAACGCCTCACCTCTGGCAGTAAACTCAACCGTGCCGCCGATGATTCTGTGGGCGTCACCATTGCCGATAAACTGGGCGTACAAATCCGTGGTTACCAACGGGCCATCCAAAACGCACAAGACGGCCTAAGCATTACAGATACGGCTGAAGGAAGCCTTTCTGTCATCGTCGAAAACCTGCAACGCATCCGTGAACTATCTGTTCAAGCCGCTAACGATACCAACGGGCAACCCCAGCGGGATTCTATCGGCAAAGAAATTCGGGCGCTTTCCGATGAGATTGAGCGGATTTCCCAGTCCAGTAACTTCAACGGGATCCAACTGCTCGACGGTACCACCTCCAATGCATTACTCCAAATTGGTCTCACCAGCCAAACCACCGACACCCTGGATATCTCTTCTGCTTTTACCAGTGCCCGTGTGGACAAAGGCATTGTTCCCGCTGGTATTGGTCTAATTGACTCCACCGGTGGTACCACCACGTTTACGTCACTCAATGATTTTTACAACCCTGCCACTGGCACCTCTAACATCACCAGCGCCACACTGGCCCAGAGTTTTATCAACGACGTGGACGGAGCCATCAGCAAAGTGACCCAGCAACTCGGTGCCATTGGTGCCATCGCAAGCAGACTTCAGGGTGCCATCGACAACACCCAACGGGCCGTTGAAAACTATTCCACCTCCAAATCCCGAATCACTGATACCGATGTGGCGGAAGAAACTGCCAATATCACCCGATCACAAATCCTGCAGCAAGCCAGCATCAGCTTACTTGGTCAAATCAACAACTTCCAAGCTTCAGCACTTCAGTTGTATAACAAGCAGTAATACCCCGTAATCGTTATTATCCCTGTTATTGTTGAGCGGCAATCCACGGAAGGAGCGCACCGACTCTATGAGCGAAACCCACAAATCTCGTTTTGCAACACTCCCCCTAAAACAAGATCCGTTTGAATTTACATTTCCGATGTTTTCCCGCGATCACCTTGCGGTGGCAGAAGAAAATTACAAGGCTTCTCGTCCTGCCATCCGGGCCTTTAATCTCACCGTTGAAGTGATGAAAATGGTGAGAACCTCCCGCCTCAAACGAGCTCTCAGCATCCAACTCTCACATTAATCGCTTTAAAGTAAGCCCGTTACACCCGCGATCACCCACTCTGTGATCGCGGGTGTAACGTTTTGTGATCCATTTCGCCCCTTTTTTACAGAAAATCCCATTTCGTCCTAACACTGACATGTGGGATTTCTAATTTTTAAGTTTTTTCATGGTGTCCAACGGAAGATCGTCATTGCTTGCAATGAGAAGGGGGTGTAAAACCCAGCAAATAAATACCCAAAAATGCTTTCAAGAACCATTGAGGGTTCTTACTTAATAGAGAGTTACTTGTACGGATACAAGGAAACATATTGATGGGAAATCAACCAATTTTTCTCAACGCGAATGTGCCCGGGCTTTCGCTGATCAATGATTTGAATAAAACCACGTCGCTACTCAACACCTCTTTGGAGAGATTATCGACGTCAAAAAAGATTAACCGCGCCAGTGACGGGGCTGCGGCACTAT
>CAZZIY010000331.1:0-1886 GCA_964654525.1 uncultured Vampirovibrionales bacterium
CAGGCCATTCCCACATGGAGGGCGTCCATGGCCGCAGAGCTGGGTACGCCTGAGCAGCCCACGTTCCCAGAGCTCACCTGCACGCGCAGCCCTGTGCGCGGGAGCAGCCTGCGCGGCCGCGCCGTCGCGCTTGTGGTGCAGCCAGCGGCGCAGGCACTCCTGTGAAACAACACAAAGGGGATAGCGGCGGCGACTTAGGCTTAAACGACACCGATGACGGTGGCGATTACTAGAAAGCGATAACTAGAAAACAATTACTAGGAAGCTGTTTTAGTCTGCTTTTACAGCCGAAAAGTAATTGAGATCTGGATTTCGCGCGGCAGCCACTTCATCCACCTTGCCAATCGGGGTGGTGTGCGGCGCGTTTAAAATCACATCGGGTGTTTCGCGGCATTCGCGGTCGATTTCGGTCATTACTTCGATAAAGCGGTCCAAGGTCTCTTTGGACTCAGTGTCCGTGGGCTCAATCATGATGCATTCCGCCACAATCAGCGGAAAGTAGACTGTCGGCGGGTGAATTCCAAAATCCATCAGGCGTTTGACAATAGCCATCGTGTTGATGTGCGGATCGCTCACCTTCTGGCGTTGGCTGGTCATCACAAACTCGTGCTTGCAGGTGAGATCGTAGGGCACGTGATACATCGATTTCAGCTTTTCTTTGAGGTAGTTGGCGTTGAGTACCGCATCTTGGCTGACGCGGGCCAGACCATCACTGCCGTAGGCAGAAATATAGGTAAAAGCCCGGGCCATCATCTCAAAGTTGCCCCAAAATGCCTTTACCTTGCCAATGGAATCAGGGAGATCGAAATTTAAGAAGTATTTGCTACCATCAAAATCAGCATAGGGTTTGGGTAAGAAGGGTGCTAGCTTGTTATTGACTGCCACAGGGCCGCTGCCAGGTCCGCCACCTCCGTGAGGCGTAGCAAAGGTCTTATGGGTATTGATGTGCATCACATCAAAGCCCATCAAGGCTGGCTTGGCTTGGCCCATCACCGCATTGAGATTTGCTCCGTCGTAGTACATCAGCCCACCGGCTTCATGCACCAGTCGGGTGATTTCCAGAATGTCTCGCTCAAACAACCCAAGTGTATTGGGGTTGGTTAACATGAGTGCGGCCGTTTTGACGCTCAGTTTTTGTTTCAGCTCATCGAGATCCACCCCGCCTTCGCGGTTACTTTTGAGTTCGATTACTTCAAAGCCACACATCGCGGCAGAGGCTGGATTGGTTCCGTGTGCCGCATCGGGGATCAACACCTGGGTTCGCTCTGGTTGCTGGTGTTTTTTAAAGTAGGCTTTCACCATCATCATGCCGACCAGTTCGCCTTGGGCACCGGCTGCAGGTTGGAGAGTCACCCGGTCGAATCCGCTCACGTCGGCAAGATACTGTTGAAGTCGGTACATTACTTCCAACGATCCTTGGCTGAGACTCTCTGGTGTGAGGGGATGCAGTTGGGTAAAGCCGTCTAATTGCCCGTAAAGGTCGCACACCTTGGGGTTAAACTTCATTGTGCAAGAGCCGAGCGGGTAAAAACCAGTATCGATACAGTGATTGAGCTGAGAAAGCCGCACATAGTGACGAATCGTGTCTAACTGTGCCAGTTCTGGCAAGCGAGACAATTTTTTTCGAGTGAGGCCTTCAGGTAAAAAGTCACTAACACTCTTGATTCCGGTGCTATCCAAGCTAAAGACGGGGAGAGAGACACCTCTGGCCCCGGGATTGGATTTCTCAAAAATCGGTGTTTCAAGCACTTTGGCTGTCATGACGGGCAAGTCTCCTTGGTTTTGAGCGCGCCAGGTATTTTTTGAGTGCCTGATTCATTCAAACTCTCGATCCAAGACTGAAAGACCTCAATAAACAGAGTAATCTCTTTATCGGTATTCACTTC
>CAZZIY010000332.1:0-1881 GCA_964654525.1 uncultured Vampirovibrionales bacterium
GGAGGGAAAAATATTATGTTCTCTAAATGTGGATCGTGTAGAGAGGCGTGTAGAGAGGCGTGTAGAGGGAGTGGAGCGTGTAAACCTGAGTACAGCCCCAAAAGGGCTTATGCGTCACTACTCAGAAAAGTAGCGACTCTCAGCCTGATACTGTTTATAGCGCTAAGCGGCTTTGGACTGCTTGGCGGTTCGGAGGCTTGGGGAGAGGGGGGAGTAAAAACCGGCTGGATGACTGGTCGTGCCAAAGCCCTTGGCTCTAGTGACACGATAGAAGTAAAGTTTGATAACGATGATGATCCATTTCATTTTAAAGCGGCTTTGATAAGCCAAGATGATCCTAAGCTAGTGGCTCGTACCCTCGCTGATGGCTACTCCATAGCGTTTCCTGATGGCAATTCGGTAAAAGTGCTCGCTCTCTTCAGTCAAGGGGTACTTGAGACCGTAATAGTTAGGCTTAGTAATAGTCGCGATATTACCAGTGTTGTGAGAGCCCCTGCCAGTGCATCAGATATCGCGTTATTTGCAGCTAGAGCGGCTGGTTCCGTTGCAACCACAGCAGACGGAGATAATCAATCTGCTGGGCAAGTTTCTGGTGGACCATGTGAAGAGTATGACCCTAAATTGAAAACCTGCAGACCTGGTTATGGCGAAAATGGAGACAAAACTCCTTTTGAATGTTGTACACAAAAAGATCACTGTCCCAAAACCGGTCCTAACACGACAAACAATTGCAAAGCCCCAGCGTGCACAGACACTGCCGGCTCTCATGAATGTAGAAAGGCTGGGGACGCAGATGCCGAACCAAATTGTTGCACTGCGGAACAAAATTGCAACACTAAAAAAGGAACTTGCGAACAAAAAACTTGCAAAGAACTAGGAAAGAAAGGCTGTATGCTTTACATCTTTAACGAAGAAGGGAGTCGCATCGATCCACAAGAATACTGCTGTGAACAGGAGCAGAGCTGTGGGAGTCAACAGCGGGTTGACTGTCGTTCCCCTAGCACACCGCCCCCTCCACCGGTAGTTGCCTGTGGGGAGAATGAGCAGGGATGTCCTACTCAAGAGAAGCCAAACTGGTGTTGCCCTAAAAAATTAAATTCAAGGCCGATGTTTTGTGGTAAAAACCAAGGGAACCAGGAGTGTGTGAATAAAGAACTAAGTTGTGAAGCTCGTGCCATGAAAAGCTGTCAAAGTCCTCTGCCAGGAGACCAGACTACTTGGTGTTGTAGTGAAGATCAAACATGCGATCTCGAGTCTTACGTTACGTCAGGCAAAACAAAGAAGGGTTGCATAAATCCCGGAAGCCCACCCCCACCGCCGCTTACCAGTGGTCAGCCAGCTGTAACTGAACCATCAGGTCCACCCTGCAGTAAGACATTTAAATGCGGCCCCAACGAGTATACACTAACTTGCGGCTCTAATGACGGGACAGTGACGCAGCCATTTACGGTTACAGTTTATGAAAGGCGATGCCGATCAGGAGCAAGGACTTGCACTACGGTGCCTGTACCGAGGACAGTGAATGTAACATTGACTTGCAATGGATGCAGTCTGTCAGATATTCCGTCGGGATGTTCGGGAAATTCAGGTTCGGCGAGCACTGGTAGTCAGCCTAGTGGCGCAATTCCTGGTTCTGGCGGTGAAACAGGAGGGAACTCGCCTTTGGAGGGGGGTAACTGCCCAAGCGGCCAGTGTCAATCCTCACCCAATCAGACGATGCCGACTGGGGGTAGCACGAGTGGAGGAATGAAATTGTGTAGTGGGAAGGTGTTCAAAAATCAAAAGTGGTGGTGTCCTAGAACGGCCCCCTGTGGAACGATTTTAAAAAAATGTCGTTAGTCTCGGAACAGCTTGATAATACCCCTTCAGCGCCGGCCTTAT
>CAZZIY010000333.1:0-1874 GCA_964654525.1 uncultured Vampirovibrionales bacterium
GGGTCGTAAAAGGCGAAGATCCCCTCAGTCACAATATAGGGGCTCACCTCAAATGACATGCCCTCTGGCATAATTGTGGGCTTACTGGTGGGGGTGCCGTAAATCAGTTTCGGCATGGCCAGCGTTGTTCCAAAAGAGTGAGCCTTTAGCCGGAGTAAATCCCGGTTTAGGTGATCAAAACGAATATGGGCTGGATCGTCAAAATCGATCTCATCGTAGAAAGAGGCGAGTGAGAGATGGGGAAAATCCGCCTCAAAATCTCGGTAATAGTTATCTTGTGTAAAAGAAGCAGTTTTGCCCAGCCTGGATAACCTGTCCACCAATACTTCACGAATAAATGATTTCCCGCTACCCGAAGCCCCTGCCAGTGCAACCGTAAAGGGTTCCTCTGCACGGGCAATCAGCTCCACCCACTGGGATATTTTCTGCCAAAAAAATAGCGACACAGACTGAACTACAGGAATTTCCTGCTCAGAATCAGCCTGTAATAGCTGACGCAGGTGCTGCATGATTTCGGTAATTGGCAGTGAGGCTCCCATCATGCTTTTTATTTTAACGTAAAGCCTTGCACCAATAAAAGTGTCGACACGATTTTAGTAAAACCGAGAATATATGATGTTATCTCTGCTTAAAATTAGATACACTAAGAATGAGCAAGAGAATATTCGATTTTTTAATGACAGCGAGATTACAGAGGTATCTTACAGAGGGATCTATGAAAAACCTGCCTCAAAACACCGCCGCGCTGAATCTGACTGCCTACCGGATTTATAAAATTTTTCAATGGCTAAGAGAGTCCCCGCAAACGGTCGGCTCGATTAACAACCGCCTTGCCTTGGATCCCCTGCTCGGCAAAGCGGTCTCAGAGGACTCAATCTGGTTGTATCTCAATACACTGCGCGCAGTAGGGTGTGAAATTTCTCGTCCTACTCCGTCGAATGGCTTTCAATTCGTGCTGCAGCAACATCCCTTCGGGTTTCATCTTTCTGAAGCCGATGTGGAGCTGTTAAAGCAAGTTAAGGCAAGGATTGAAACCCGCTTTTCTTACAAAGACGTTCTATCGTTTAATCGTTGGTTGGGGGAGCTATTACATCACACGGTACTGCCAGCGACCTTAAATGTCGCTAAAGGGGAGCTGAAAAAATTACTCGGGCCGCGCAATCTGGACTATGCTTCTTATGACCCAGTGATCCAGCAGCTAGAGTCGGCAATCCAGTATTTACACCTTCTAGAAATTGATTACGCTTCAGCTTCAGCGCCTCACGATCAATACCGGGCAAAAACGTTGTTGTTTATAGCAGATAGAGTGTATGCCCAACAGGGTGTGCTTTATGTTCAGGGGGTTCAACATGGGCGTAAAAACTGGGTAACACTTCGCCTAGACAGAGTTTTAGCCGTGCGTGAACAAGAAGATTCTGCGGTTCGTGATGAACTGATCTCCCGATTGCGGGAGCAACACCCGGTGTGGATTCGACTGTTTGGAATCACGCTTGACAGTATTGAACCCTTCGGGATGGATGAGTCCCTGTATGCTGGGATGACGGAAGAGGGTCTCCCATGCTTGGAGTTACGGCTGATGAACGCCAATTTTTTTGCACTCAAGCAGAAGTTGCTCTCTTTGGGTGTGCCGTTTGAAGTGAAGGCACCTCTGAGTTTGCGGCACGAGTTCTTGGAGACCTTGACCCAGATGAAGGCCCTCTATCCTGTTGAACAAGAAGGACTGTCTGCTTGAGTATATCGAAGCACTCAGCGTTAAAAGTCACATCAGTAGATGACTTTGAGGCGAATAATATCTGTGTTTCTGCTTACCGCGTGATGTTTTTACTGCAACGGCTGGTCCAACACCAAGCACTCGGGATTCCAGACATTAATAC
>CAZZIY010000334.1:0-1864 GCA_964654525.1 uncultured Vampirovibrionales bacterium
AGAGCCGCTCACCAGCACCAAGCGCTCAGGAGAAACACCTTGTGCGACCAGTGCGGCTGCAATCTCCAACCCGTCACGACTGCCCTTTAATTTCCAGTCTAACAGAACCACGTCAGGGGATTCTTGGTTAAAAAGGGATAAGGCGTCATCGAAGTTATCCACAATGCCAACAAGCTCAAGCCCTAAGTCAGAGTGGGCTCTTAGTAGCAGTTTCACTCCTTGTTGCCATAAAGGCTCATCTTCCACCAGTAAAATCTTCATAAAATCATCAGGCTTAACCAGACTCATCCCGGGTCGATTGGCTTGTCGATTGAGAGTCATAATGCGACAAACTGCGACTAAGCTGTTTTAGCTTGGATTGCTCCAAGCTTAAGGCGTCCATATGGGCAAAAAACCGGGCTTGTATCTCGATGTCCAACTGTGCAGCCCTATCCATCAGGGTCTGGAGTTGTTTCTGTTCTTCTGGGCTGAGTAAATTCCAAGGGGCATTTTGAAGCCGTCGAATAAGGTCTCCACGTGCTAGCAAAAGCTGGTTCTGGCTCATCACGTCTTCGCCGGGTGGCAGCGCATAAAGACGTTCAGAAACGTCAACCAGTTGAACGGCTGTATCAAAGATCGTCTCAAAATCAAGCGGAGCAGACAAATCACGCACTGTATTGTTTGGCTTCTACATCCGGGGCCTGTTGCCGTTCTTGATGTGCAATCTTAATGGCTTGTTCCCAGGTCTCTTTGAGAGAGCGCAGGTGAGTCAGGACTTCATCAATCATGGCGGTATCTTTTTTGATGTTGGCTTGAACCAGCCGGTAATGCAAGTAATCATACAGCCGGAAGAGATTTTGTGCGACCTCTCCTCCAATTTCCATATCCAGACTGGCCATCAGCTCTGTGACGATGTGTTGGGCGCGAATCAAGTTATTGTGGGTCTTCTCAATATTCTTTTCTTCGATGGCTTTACGGGCCACATTGAGAAAGCGAATCGCCCCGTCATACATCAGTAGCAATAATTCTTCAGGTGAAGCGGTTTCTACCTGCTGCTTCTGATATTGTTTGGCGCTTTGAGCGTAGGGGTTTAGCATCTGTGAGGAGGGTCCTCTATTGGTTGGTGGTTTTGTGAGTTCTTGATAATCTGGTCTCGATCCATGTGGCCAGAAACTTTGATCTGGGAATCTAACGGGGCAGAGATCTCCTCTATTTGGGGGAGATTGGCGCAGACCGCAAAAAAATCCCCCAATTGGGTTTTATACCTATATAACGGAATTACGGGCGACATTAGCCCAAATGGGGGTGTTTCACGCAATGGCCACAGCACAGGGAGCCACCAAAAAAGGTGCCATGGGCAAGGGGATTCTCCAAGCCAAACTAAAACTGCTCGAGCGCTTTATGCCGGATGCCTCTGAGGCGCAGATTGAGACTATGGAAATACTGATGGATCTGGATCAGGTCTCTACGATGCTCAGCAGTCTGGATGAAATGCGAAAGGGCCAGATTGTCTCCATGTCCAACGCCTTTTCGGATCTTTAAAGATGGCATCACAAACGCTGACCAGAAATCGTTCGGTTTTTTTAACCCGCTCTGCGGATAAGTCTCAGCGAAAGCTGGACAAGCCTTTGCGCGAGAGAATTCGAGATTCTCTGCTGGTGATTGCCGAAAATCCAGAAAGCCGGGGAGAAAGACTGACCAGCCCGTTGACTGGGGTGTTCTCGCATCACATTAACTATAAGGGCAAGGAATTTCGGATTGCTTATCAAATCACCGAAGACAGCGAATCGGTTGTGATCTTGCTGATCGGCCCGCATGAGAATTTTTACCGTAAGCTGAAGCAGCTCTTAATGGCCAGTTAAAAACTGAGTGGTGAAGCGGCTGT
>CAZZIY010000335.1:0-1857 GCA_964654525.1 uncultured Vampirovibrionales bacterium
CTCCCGCAACTCCCTGAAACAGTTTGGGTAATCGCCTAGTATGAAAGATATTCTTGTTTTAACTATATTTTTTTGAAAACTTGAGTCTGGGTATCTGCTTCGCTAGAATAAACGTTCAGTCAATGCGATCGAAGATGGCGAGTGTCGCCAAGAGGTCAAGGCCCCGGGTTGTGGTTCCGGTATGCGTGGGTTCGATTCCCATCACTCGCCCCATCTTCAGTCCATTCAAATCAAAATAACGGAGTGTGTATCAGTATGTTTTCAGTGACCGTAAATGCGGCATCAAATAGGTTTGCGCGCCTAAAAAATGCCTCTAAACCATCTTACAAGTCAGGTTTACCAAACATGATAGTCTTTTCAGGAGAGCCTGCGGGGTCAGAGTCTTCCAAGACGGTTGCACCACAAGCGGGGCCAGCGCCACTTGTTAGAAAAAGGCCTCTTCTTTCAGCTTTAGAGCGTAGCGCACTGGAAACCCTCATTCCCACATTGCGAAAAATCGACAAACGCAATGCCACGAGCATTGACGGCATTGTCAATAGCATTTACCGGAAATTGCACCCTCGTGAGCGCGGTGTGATTGTTTACGGTGGCAGTAAAATACAAGAAGGCACCCCTGAGTATCAAATGGCCTATGAACTGGGTCAGGCCATTGGTAACACTCAACTGGCAGGGGGGCAGGCGCATATTGTTACCGGTGGTGGCCCAGGGGCGATGCGGGCTTCCGCACAGGGAGCCTTGTCCGTCAATGCTCACTCAGTCGGTTCTGCGATGCACTTTATTGGGGAAGTCCACGAACCTGAGTTGTTCCCAGAATTCTATATCCACCCCAACTTTAATGAGCGTATCGACGGACGGGGAGGCTATCTTCACCGGGGGGCCTACACGATGGTCTTGCCCGGCGGATTTGGTACGCTTCGAGAAGTCGTAAAAATCGCCGAAGAGCTGGCCTTCAACAACACCATTTATCCTGCCCAAAAGCAAGTGGTCCTCATCAACCAAAACAACTTTTTCACTGACCCGAATGGGTTTATTCCGCATCTAGATTATCTGATCGCTAAGAAATTAGCGCGTCCAGAGCTTAGAGCCATGTTCACAATAGTCAACACGCCAGCAGAAGCAGTTCAGGCCATTCAAAATCCCAATATTACCTGGACACCGGGCCAAGAAAAACCCTGAAGCCTATCAGAGCAGGCTATTCAAAGAGTTTTTCAACGCTAGTATCCAACTCAAAGTGGCCATTTTGATAGCGATAAACGTGCAAAGGGTGCCGCTTGTTGGTGGCATATTGGCGGATAACAAGTTCTGGAACCCCATTGGCATCAAGATCTTCTACGATCTGATAAGCATTGACTCCTGCACTAAAATGGCATAGGGGCTGTTTCTGGGCATCGTACAACCAAAACTCTTTCAAGGTATTGGTTGTACCCGTCGCATCGGCATCTGAGCGTTCGCTTTTGTGAAGATACAGGAAGAAGGGAGACTGTCCCGGGACCCAATTCACACGAAAGCCTTCCTCGGGGATGGTTCCAGGCCCAAGACTTACTCCAGCAGCAAGATTCTCTTTCACTTCGCGTTTTTCTCTCGGCTCCAGCGCGGCTAGAAGGGTGACGCTTTCTGGCAGTTTATTCCGTGCAGACTGCTTTTTGATCTCAGACGGCTTGCCTGACTGTTTTAGTGATGAATTGGTTTTAATTTCTGCGGGAGAAAGCATTTCCAGGGTACCAGCCATACACTTCCCATAAGGGAGATACTTTTGGCTAAAATCCTGACGGGTAAAATCTGCATAGGCAGGCACGCCCGCCAGACGTTCAACTGTATCAGCAAAGGCCGGCCAAAAACCGGGTTGGTGAGTTTCTG
>CAZZIY010000336.1:0-1841 GCA_964654525.1 uncultured Vampirovibrionales bacterium
TTATCTCTAATTTAACTAGCTCTAATTAACGATTTTAGCATTGAACACTGATCGTGCCGGGCTTTGCCAGAAACTCTTACAAAACTTAAGGCCCTTCACTTTAATGCAAGTCGTGAGCGTTGACTTATCAGTTTTTCCAAGGTGTTTACAAAGCGATTAATCTCTGTCTGTGTCGTGTGCCGGCCCATCGAAATACGAATGGTGCTGCGAGCAGCCTCTATGGACTTACCCAAGGCAAGCACAACAGAAGAGGGCTCAATCACAGCACTGTGACATGCAGATCCGCTGGAGACCGCAATGCCGGCCATATCAAACTGAAGCACCCAGGCTTCTCCGTCAATAGGAGATATCCCGCTTCCTGGCTTGGGGGTGATTGAAAAATGGACATTGCCCGGCACACGCTGGGTCATATCGGACGGTCCGTTCATTGAGACTGTAAAGGCACTCTCTTGAACCAGTTGAGATGCTTGAATCTGCTCCCATAGAGAATTTTGAAGTGTTTGTAAGCGTTTTTGCTCTGTTGCTTGTTGGTGGGTACAGTCTGAAAGTGCTTGGGCCAGGCCAACAATCCCACTGATATTTTCTGTTCCAGCCCGCAGTCCATTTTCTTGACCGCCACCATGGAGCAAGGCCAATGGGGGTTCTGCTCCTTTTCGTGTATAAAAACCACCAATGCCTTTTGGACCGTATAGTTTATGCCCAGAAAACGTCAGGTAATCCACTCCCCAACTGGATAAATCAACCGA
Source organism: uncultured Vampirovibrionales bacterium (assembly GCA_964654525.1). Lineage (GTDB taxonomy): Bacteria > Cyanobacteriota > Vampirovibrionia > Vampirovibrionales > Vampirovibrionaceae > JAIEMW01. Next base: position 747 of record CAZZIY010000336.1, read on the forward strand.
AATTTTGCCAAAAGTTTGAACGGCATCTGTATGAAAAGGGACTCCTGATTGGTGTGAGATTCCAATCAGGTTTTTTAGGGGTTGTAGCGTGCCAATCTCGTTATTGCCATGCATGATTGAGACGAGATAGGTATTGGGTTTCATCTGCTGTAAAAGTGTTTCTGGTTGTACGTACCCCTCTGAATCAACTGGTAAAATAGTGAGTTCGATACCACGGCTTTCTAAATACAGTGCAGGCTGTTTAATAGCAGGATGTTCAATCGCTGAAATAATTAAATGAGGCTTTTTGTCTGGGTGTTTTTTTTGATACCTTTCCGCCAGGCCAATAAGCACTGTATTATTTGCCTCTGTTCCACTGCTGGTAAAGGTCAAAGTTTCAGGTGAGACCCCCAGTATTTGGGATATTCTATTTTTCGCAGCCACTAAAGCTCTTTTTGCCATTTGGCCCTCTTGATGAAGACTGGACGGGTTGCCAAAAAGCTGATTGACAGTGTCATCGAAATTAAGCCAAGGTTGCATTGCTTGAGCAACAGCCTGAGAAACGGGTGTAGTGGCAGCATGGTCAAGATATATGCGTGATGAAGTCATCTGGCTGTAAATTCTCAATTGGGTTTACAATAAGGCTAATAATTGATTCTACGCGGATGAGAATGGATCTTCAACTGACACCCCTTGAGAATTCTGATAAACAAGGTAGTAATCCCCCGCAAAGGGTCTTGATTGCTATCGGTGGCAATGCCTTGTATGATAAACACAGCGGGGTGCTTGTGGATACCCGTGTTCTAGAAACTCTTGCTAGAGACTTGGTGGCTATTATTCAGGCGGGTTATTCCCCTGTTATTACCTTTGGTAATGGGCCTCAAGTCGGGCAGTTACTGGATATGGCAGAAACATCGGTCAGAATGTTTGCCCGGCCAGTTACTTTGGATACATGTGTGGCCTGGACTCAAGGAGAAATAGGCTATAAGCTGCTTAATATTCTTCAAAATAAGATCTGGCAAGCCAAATTGCCTCACACGGTTCTTTCAGTTCAGACCTCTGTGGTTGTAAATCCTGATGATCCTGCCTTTCAAAACCCAACCAAACCGATTGGAC
>CAZZIY010000337.1:0-1824 GCA_964654525.1 uncultured Vampirovibrionales bacterium
TGGTCGTTGTGGGTAAATGGCAAGGTTCAAGACCCAAAACTCTTTGGTTCTCTCTCTCTACCTGTGCGGGATATTGAAAAAATCCCGTTAGACAATTTGAGCCAAGCCACTCTACAACAATTGAGCGGCTTTGTTTACAGCATGCTGAGCCGCAAGGTTCTGCTCAGCTACGGCCATTCTCTTAACGATCTGTGGGTTCTCTCTGTTATTTCAATCGCATTGACTGCCTGGTACGCCCGGGCCTTGGCCTTTTTACAAAATCATCCACAACCAGACCCCAGCGACTGGAGTTTGGCCATTAGACTGGTTGAAAGATACTATAGTGGGCATCAACCGTGGTTTCTCGAAAGCATTCGTCGCTGGGGGCGGCTCTGGTTTTGGGTTTTAAGCTTGATTTTTTAAACAATTGTCTTAAAATATAAAACACCTAAATGAAATGGGTGTTTTTACCGCTCTATTTTGCCTAAACCAATGCCCTAAGCTAAATCACACATTTCCCTTCCAGAAAACCTCTATCTAGTCGGTCTTTTTATTTCTGTGTCCCAACAAATTTAATTTTCGACTGTAACGTCCGAAAAGCATAAAAGTCATAGATAGGAGTAGACTGTCCGTGAAAAATGCTTGTTTTCGTTTTGCCTCAGCTTTTACATTGCTTGTCCTGGCTTTCTCTAGTTTGAGTAGCCTGGGGCCTGCCTATTCACAAAACAACAAGTATCCCCTGTCGACTTTTATTAGCAGCACACGAGATCAGGCCATTTTGGACGCTCTCTATGAACTCGTCGACACCCCTGCGGAAGGCTCTCTTAAAGAAATTACCGGCACCCCGGTGCGGGTCTTTTTTAAAAACCTGAACGAATTTAACCGAGCCTTAAAAAACTACGACGCTCTCAGTTGGCTGAGTCCAGACGGGCAGCATGTGATTTTCATCAACATGAAACATAAAAACGCCCCCAAAGAAGCACTGGCGGCCATTATTGCCCATGAAGTTCTACACAACGACCCGGACAATTCCGTGCAAGAAGAAATCACCGGTTGGACCCAAGAGGCCATTATCTGGCAGGTGATGAAACAACGCAATCCGGCACTGGCGAGAATCCCTACCAACCAATATCCCCTGGTAGACAGGCTCAACCGCATCGAGTCTGAATATAAGAAGGGGACTCTTTCACAGCTGGTTCGCGGCAATCCTGGGTATCAAGGCCTTCCAGAAACGTCTCCTGGTTTTGACGGGACACCCCGTGTTGCCCGTGGGGATTTCTAATAAAAATAAATCGGCCCCCCTCTACGTTAATAAATGTATCGACTCGGTCCTGATGTCTGCTTTCTCCCGCAACTTTTTTGCTGCACGAGACTTGGTAGAATTGGCGAGCTAAAATGGCGAGCTAAAATGACGAGCTAAAATTATGAGCTTATGGCATGATTGGCTTTTAAAGGCCTTGTTTCAGTGCCACTTCCCTCAAAGCTCTCTCTAAGCTCCCTTTCTACCCTTTTTATATCGTGTTCAAGTTAGTAGGAGAAATCCCCCCCATGGCGATGAATTTTAACCCGGCCGCTGCCCCGTTTCCCCCGTTTAATCCTGGTGCATTTAACTCAATGGGCGGTAATCAATCATTTAATCAACCCCCCAATTTCAATCCCTCCTTCAATCAAGGATTTAACCCTGCCGCCTTTAGCGCACCACCGCCACCCAACTTTGGACCAAATGGTTTTGCCCCGCCAACTTTTTCGTTGCCACCACAGCAGCCTGGATTCCCTCCTCAAGGATTGCCTCCTCAAACAATGAATTTTCCACCGGTGAATTTCCCACCGGCTGGCTTTCCACCG
>CAZZIY010000338.1:0-1804 GCA_964654525.1 uncultured Vampirovibrionales bacterium
GGTACCATCGTATTTTCGCTGCATCTTGTGATTGACTGGGTGAACGGGCTACTGGCCTGGTTATTATCGATTGTGCACGGCGCGATTGATTCTCTGGGATATCTTGGGATTGTTTTGTTGATGGCGATTGAGTCTGCCAATGTGCCACTGCCCAGTGAAATGATTCTGCCTTATGCCGGTTATATGGTTCAACAGGGGCAGCTCAATTTCCATCTGGCAGCTCTGGCAGGGGCGGTTGGGTGTGTGGTGGGATCACTCCCGTCCTATTGGCTTGGTCTAATCGGGGGGCGTCAATTTTTAAGCCGTTACGGAAAATGGTTGTTGCTCACCGAGCATGACCTGGTGAGCGCAGAGCGGTGGACTGAGAAATACGGGGACTGGGCTTTTTTCCTCTGTAGAATGTTACCCGTGGTCCGAACCTTTATCTCATTGCCAGCTGGGATTTTAAAGGCTCGGTTTTGGCCTTTTGTGATCTTTACCTTTGTTGGATCTTGGGTGTGGAGCTATGCCCTGGTCTACGTGGGCGTTGTTTTGGGTGAAAATTTAGAGGCATTTCGACATATTTGGCATAAGTTTGATTATGCCATTATTGGAATCTTACTGATTTTGGGTGTGTTATACGTGTGGAAACATGTTAAACACTTACAAGCAGAGGTGCCTGGACAATGAGTGAGCAGGACCGATCTAATATTGTTGAACGACGTCAAGGTGGGTCAGGTTCAGCGCAAACTCAGGGTGAGCTGAATCAAAGTTTAGGCCTGTTTTCTGCCCTCACGGTTGTGGCCGGTTCTATGGTTGGTTCTGGAATTTTTATTGTGTCAGCTGAAACCGCCCATTATGTTGGCACTGGCGGTATGCTGATGGCTGTTTGGGTTTTTAGTGCGGTCTTAACGCTTTTGGGTGCTGCTTCTTACGCAAAATTTGCAGGACATTTGCCCCGAGCAGGCGGGCAATATGTTTTTTTGAAAGAGGCCTGGGGCGAAATTCCCGCGTTTCTTTACGGCTGGGTCCTCTTTACGGTGATTCAAACTGGGTTTCTGGCCGCAGTGGCAGTGGCCTTTGCTCGATATGTCGGCGTCCTTACCCCGGAAATTAACACCCGTTATTTTGTTCAGCTGTCCCCGCAGTTCGGCATTTCCTCAGAGCAGGTGCTGGCGGTGGTGGTTCTGATCATTCTGACTTGGTTCAATACGACAGGGATTAAAAACGGGGCTGCTTTGCAAAATGTATTTACCACCCTTAAGGTCATAGCGCTGTTAGCGGTTACACTGATTGGCCTGACATTTGGCTTACATCTGTTTACCCCGGGTGCCATTGACTGGAGTTTACACATCCCACAGCAAACTTTACTGGCCAATGATTTATCGCACGAAAGTATCATGGCCATCTTTGCTACAGCCGCTGTTGGCCCCTTATTTTCCGCAGACGCTTGGAATTATGTCACATTTATTGGCGGAGAAGTTCGTGATGCCAAGGTGAATCTTCCCAAGGCGTTGATTATGGGAACCATGCTGGTCTTGGTTCTGTATTTGCTGGTGAATTTAGCCTACTTAAATGTTTTGAGTGTTGATGAAATCCAGACCGCTCCTGAACAACGTGTTGCAGCTGCACTCATGAGCCGGGTATTCGGTCCTCATGGGGCTAGTGTAATGGCCATGGTAATTTTGGTCTCTGCATTTGGTTGCCTCAATGGAATGCTGTTTTCTGGTGCTAGAGTATTCTATGCGATGGCGAAAGACAGGCTTCTTTTTCGTCGTTTTGCAGAGCTAGACCCTATTACCAAGAGCCCCAATTTCGCGTTATG
>CAZZIY010000339.1:0-1802 GCA_964654525.1 uncultured Vampirovibrionales bacterium
AGAAATACACCGTGATTCAGTCTGGGCTAGCCTCGATCGAAAAAATATGGGCGCTGCTGGATTTAAAGCCCTCACTCGATTCAACCCCTGGTCAGACGCCTATTTCATCAACCCCTATAGTCTCGACTCCTGAATTTCATGGAGGGCCCTTAATTCGCTTCGAGCATGTCTCTTTTCGCTACCCAGCCCGTGAGCAAGCTGACAGCATAAACCCGCACACCCCGCTAATATTGGACAACATCCAACTAGATATCCCTGCCAAGCAAACTGTTGCATTGATTGGGCCCACGGGCGCAGGGAAAAGTACGCTTTTTAAGCTCCTCATGGGGTTTTATCAACCGCAAGCGGGGGCTATTTCGCTCAAGGGCGTGCCCATTGCGCAACAGCCACTGGATGTGATCAGACGGCATATGGCCATGATCCAGCAGGATGATTTCCTCTTTTCCCGCTCAATTCTAGACAATATTACGCTCTCACCGGCTATCCCTGATTCATCCGAGGTATTTGATCCAGAGCAGTTTCAAAAAGCACTGGACTACTCGATGACTTCGTCTTTCCTGAAACGGCGCGATATCACCCCGTCGTATATCCTCAGTGAGCGGGGGAAAAACCTCTCTAGTGGGGAGCGGCAGTTACTTCTGTTTGCCCGAGCGCTCTATCATAACCCCGAAATTCTGCTCTTGGATGAGGCAACCTCTGCCGTTGATCCTGAAACCGAACGCCTGGTTCAACAGGCCTTACTGCAAGTGATGCAAGACCGAACCACCGTGATTATTGCCCATCGATTGAGCACGTTAACCCACGTGGACCGTATTCTGGTGCTCCATCAAGGCAGGATTGTGCAAGACGGGAATCATGCCGAATTAATCCAGGACAAAGTGGGACTCTATCACCAGTTTGTTCATTATTACGAGTCGCTATAAAGCGCCAGTATTTGAAAGGCCTGTATTAGAAGCCCCAAGCCTCATCAGCTTGTGCCACTTCACGCAACTTCTCTAGCTGGGTGATCACGATTTTGCCGCCCCGCAAATAGTTGATGCAGTTGTAGTTTTTCTTGAGCCGGCTGACGATTCTGACAGATTCCTCATAGGCAATCCCGGTCATGCTGGCGATATACTCGTGGGGAAGATTGATTTTGAGCAGCAGGCCTTCAGGAGTCTCTTCAGCCCCGTCTCGTTTTAAGTGGTACAACAAAATTTTGGAAACCCGGGCGTCTGTCTTTTTCACCACCTGGTTATGGGTTTCGTAGTTAAACCACAGCACTTCGCCCAGTTCAACAATCATTTCTAAGGCCAATTGGGGCAGCATTTCCACCACCTGAATGAAGTGAGCCCGGTCGATCACCAACACCTGAGTATTGGTGAGAACTTCGGCAGAAAACGGATAGGGTTTATCGGTTAAGGCGCCCGTGACGCCAAAGAATTCCCCGACAGAAGCCAAACGAACAATCGTACTTTCCCCGTCTGAGGAATACTTGACCAGCTTGACACAGCCACTGACAACAAAATAAATCTTAGAACCCGTCTCGCTGGGCAAATCACGCTCAAAGAACACCACGGTTTCTTTGTCAAAGCGGGATTCTGCAAAGAACGGGATAATCGTTTCAAGCTGTTTTTCTGGCAGTTGCTTAAATAGCTTGATTTTATGAAATTTTTCCAGCCAGAGCGAGCGCTCTTCTGGGGAGAGAGGTCTATCTGAGCCTGGCAAACCGGGTACGGGACGACCGGAAGGATAACGCATAGAGGGGCTGTTGAGCAACGTCACCGTAAAACCGACCTTCTTTTTTATACCTCGCCGCTTAT
>CAZZIY010000340.1:0-1782 GCA_964654525.1 uncultured Vampirovibrionales bacterium
AGTCTTACGCACGCGAATCGTCCCAAGCAGAAAAACAGTAAACCCAAGATTTACTCAGTTTGAAGAAAACTTCCAAAAAATATCCTAAAGCATTTTATTTCCAAAAAAATAAAGCTACCGAGATGCTCGGTAGCGTGACTTGGGGAGGAGGTTGGGGAAGTGAGCTCTCGCTCACATAAGGGGTATCGGAGTTCGTGGATCAAACTTGAGGGTGTCCAACACAAATGTAAAGTTATATAAAAGTAACGAACTGTGACGTTTCAGGGTCAATCCACCGCAGAGGCGCACCTTATTTCTGCCTTTGGTGTTTAATCCAAAACAGCACCTAAAGAGCAGCCCCTCTCGTCACGATGAGCGAACTGCTTCAAACCTTTCCAGAAAGACTTAACTCCAGAAAGACTTAACTCATGTTTCACCCTGCATTACTGAGCAACTATCCACAGCTTGTTGGCCGCCCAACTTTCATCAACCCAACTCTTATCAAAAAATCTCTAATAATTTATTTAGGCCTTCTTTCTTTTCTATACGCCACTCTATGCGCCAGCTCTCCAGTTTCAGCATCTGCTCGGCCTTACATCTCGCCCGAGATCCGTTACGCTGATCAACTCCGTCAACGCGTTGAACTCCCGGAGCGACTGTCCATTAACACCAGTACGTTAAACGAGCTGATGACGCTCCCTGGTATGGATCAGAGCACCGCACTCAAAATGATGCGCTCACGCCCCTTCAAAAGTGTTCAAGACCTCTACAATCTTCCTTTGATGGAACCCCGCGAAGTACGCCGGTTGATCGAAGCCATTCAGCCCAAAATTGCATTTTAAATTCAAAACAGCCCGATATAGTATCGATACCGGACTGTTTTGTGATGGGTAGATTTTAATACTCAGGCTTGGGCTTGAAAGTATTACTGATTCACCGTAACCGGTTGGCTGATGATGATGCTCATCCGTGAACCACTCGGGATGACCACATCTTTTCCGCGTCGGGTTGCCGCATAGGTCACCCCGCCCAAACCGCCCACAGCGGTTCCAAACACAGCTCCAGATCCTGCAACGCCCAGTAAACCACCAAAGGCAGTTCCGGCCACAGCACCAATCCCGGTTGCAGCACCGGCAACACCAATGCCTTTGAGAATATCAACGGCATAGCTATTTCCACGGAGAATCCCAGAATTATCCTGGGTGACGATATGTCCGGTGATGGGAATAACAACACCGTCAGGGGTTTTAACACTAAAAAACTTTACATCAATTTCGCCATGTTTACCCAAATGCCCTGAGCGGGACACATTGGCCACTTGTCCTTGGATTTGACTGCCCGCAGGAAGTAAAACGGCGTCATTGACGAACACGTCATTTTCTAGGGTTGCGCCCACTGCTTCGCCCAAGTTGCTGGAGAAAGAGCTGATCGGCTGATCTAGCTTAATCAACAGAGTCGTTCCTTTGGGGATAGTGGCCGCCCGACCGCGAAGAGCAGAAGATTCTGCATTACGGCCCGGGGTGGGAGATAACGAAGGGAGCCCACTATTATTAACCGCATTGGTATCCAGCGAGTTGATATTCTCTGAAAAACTGACAAAGGGGATGACAGCAAAACTGGCGGCCAGTAATAAGGCCAGGAGCTGTTTTTTTGCTTGAACTTGCATCTCTTTAACTCTCCAAATCACTAACAACAACCTCAGCGCACAGCGCTTTACAAGACAGATGGATAAAAAATATGGATAGGCTTTGGACTGTAAAATCCAGCAAAGGTTCCTTATTCATTATTATAACCAGTTTTTGT
>CAZZIY010000341.1:0-1776 GCA_964654525.1 uncultured Vampirovibrionales bacterium
GGAGGGAAAAATATTATGTTCTCTAAATGTGGATCGTGTAGAGAGGCGTGTAGAGGGAGTGGAGCGCTTGCGATATTAATAAGAAAATTAGCGACTCTCAGTCTGATACTATTTATAGCGCTAGGCGGCTTTGGACTGCTTGGCGGTTCGGAGGCTTGGGGAGAGGGGGGGAAGCGCCAATTTAGTTGGACAGTTGGCAGGCCAAAAATTGTTGAAAATAAGTTGTTTTTTGCGTTTACGGACGGTGGGCTTCCTGTAAATCTTCCCGTGGAAGCAGTGGAAGCTTTAACCGGTGTTCAAATAAAGAGATCGGTAAAAGATTTTCTAGCTGCATATGAGGTTTCACTTGGGGATCTGAGGTTGTTCAAGTTTATTTATTGGCGGGGCAAAAAACTTGCAGCTTTGAGTGTAAGGCTTACCTCGGACGGGCAGATCGTTGATCTTGCTGATGGCTCGCCAGACCAAGCAACGCTCACCCTACTGCGGACAATCCTGGGCGTAGGTACAACTAATGCAATCGAAGGAGAAAGTGTAGGTGCTGGGGCAGCAGATTCGTCGCCAGACGACGGCTGTGCTCCGCCAAAGGATCTTGCGTGCATTAAGAAAGAAAAAAATGGCAATGAAACTTTGAACTGCTGTGATGAAACAGCTGAGAAGTGTGAAGGCGGCTCGTGTAGAGCTAAATCGTGTCAGGAGAAGGGCGTAGTAGCGTGTCCGGCAAACTCCGAAACTTGTTGCGAACCTGGTCAGAAGTGTGGCCCTGATGGTAACACTTGCGTGGCACTGACCTGTGAGGAGAGAGGAGAGAAAACTTGCGCTAAATTTCCTTATGAGCCTTATTGTTGCCCTATCGATTTATATTGTGGTGACGCAGCAAAAAAGGAGTGTATACCTGCCGATTCCACCCCTACCCCGACTCCTTCACCTACCCCGACTCCTTCACCAACCGCCACTCCGGAAAAACAAAATTGCAACCCGGAAAATCAAATTAGCTGCCCAGCTCCAAACTTAAGTTGGTGGTGCTGCGATAGGTTTCATGGTGGCAATCCAGCCTACTGCGGAACGGAACAGGGGCCATCACAATGTAAAAGTGGAGGAAGGGGGCCATCCTGCACCGGTAAATTTAAAAACTGCAGCAAGGCAGGTAGCAAAAGTTGGTGCTGTCTGAAGGAACACCAGTGTGATTTCGGCAATGAGTCCTGCATCGACCCGAATGCGCCGCAACCACCGTCTAGTGAACCACAACCACCGTCTAGTGAACCATCAGGCACTGATTGCACCGGCGGGCAATTAAATTGCCTGGGCACAAGTTACAGTTTACCGTGTGGACAAAACGGCGGAGCTGTAACCTATACTTTTCCAAGATATTCTAAAGTGTGTCGGCGAAATAAAACTTGCGTTTGGAATCAGACTGGAGGGACGGCTCAGGTAACTTTTGATTGCAAAAAGTGCAGATTTGAAAGTTTCCCTGAATGGTGTTCGCCAGGTACTCCACCAACTTCTGGTGGTCCAAATGCTGGCACAAGTCCTGGTTCTAGCAGTGAAACAGTAGGGAGCTTGCCTTTGGAGGGGGGTAACTGCCCAAGCGGCCAATGTTCATCCCAACCCATTCAGGCGAGGCCGAATGGGAGTAGCACGAGTGGAGGAATGAAATTGTGTAGGGGGCTGTTAGGTAAACAGTGGTATTGTCCTGGGACGCGGAAGTGTGGATTAGTTTACGGAAAATGTCGTTAGTCTCGGAACAGCTTGATAATACCCCTTCAGCGCCGGCCTTAT
>CAZZIY010000342.1:0-1752 GCA_964654525.1 uncultured Vampirovibrionales bacterium
AACAACAGAAACTCCCAGCTCGCCCTATCACTCAATGGGGCAGTTTACTGGCGCTATTGGCCAGTTTAGCCGGTTGTACCAGCGGTGGCTTTAAACCCAACCCAACACTAGACAATACACAGACGCATGCCTTTAAAAACCCAGAGATTATTCCGCTGCCCGATGATTTTAGCGCCTTACTTCAGGCCAGCGATGCCAAACGACCCAATCCTCCTAAAGCAAGCTCTGACTGGGCCCCCAATGTAAAAGTCTACGCCTCTTCTAGCCAGGCCATTGCGAGTTGGTTTAATCCAAATGAATATTCATACTTCACGCAAAGCCTGATGAAACGACTCAAATCAGCTTCCAGTCTGGATGCAGCTTACGAATCGATGGCGCGTTACGGGTATCTCGCCTATGTCAACCCAGACAAAGAAAACGCTGCTGTACCTCCAGAAAAAAAACCGTCTGCCAACATCGCCAAAAGGTTTTTTCCAACAGCCACCCTGCGCCCGAACAGCGCGTGGCAAAAAAGCGATCATATGACCCAACGCTTTGTCCTCTTACTGGCAGAAGGCAGTGATGCCACCTTTGCTCGCAATTGCCAATTGGTGCAAGACACTTTGACGGACGATATCAGAGGTTACGGCCTGTGCGAAGAGAATATTAAACGCTTTGATAAAGCCACCCCCACCGAGGTGGAAGCCGGACTCCAGTGGCTAGACCAGCAACTGGCAAATCACCCTAATGCCGAGGTGATGATCTATATTGCCAGTCATGGTTCCCCGGATTACGGGCTAAAACCAGATACCCCAGAAGGGTCTGGCTATGGGTTTATCGGCATTGGGGTCTCAAAAACGGTGCTTAAACAATCCATTGCCAAGCACTTGAAAGCGGCCAAGCAGGTGTCCATCATACTGGACTCGTGCCATGCGGGTAACTGGATTGCAGTGAACCCACCCAAAACCGAATTGAAAGCTCCAGTCAGTTAGTGATGAAGCATCCTTCCGGCACGGGTACCCCTATCGTTTCCATCACGGTGGCTATCTTTTTATTGGGCTGCTACGGGCTGACGTCTTGGCCTGATTTTACTCAGCCCAATGAGTCTGTGCTCTCTATGGCGGCATTTTTACCACAAGCACTGGCCCGTGGTGAGTGGTGGCGCTTACTTTCTTACAGTATCATCCACGCCAACGGACTCCATCTGTTTAGCAACCTGTTTGGCATTGTGGTTTTAGGGCAATTGGTGGAACCCGCCTTGGGCACAGCACGAACCATCGTTCTGTTTTTGCTGAGTGTGTTGCTGGGAGGACTGTTTGTCTATTTTCTGTCTAATCAATCGGTTATTGGAGCCTCTGCCATTGATTACGGGATTATGGGCGCCTACATAATGCTTGTTCTGGCAGAACACCCTTTGGTGACACCAACCGCACAAGAAGAGATTATTGAAGCAGAAAGCGAGCCCGAAAAAACAGCGGAAAATAAGACTCAACGTGAAAATGACAGGCTGAGAAGCGTCGTTGCATATCTCATTTGTTTTATTGTGATGGGTTTGTGGTATCAAGAAAGTTACGGTATCAGTTTCTGGGGGCATCTTGGCGGATTAATCGCGGGTATTTCAGTGGTCACCTTTTGGCCAGCGGCAATAGACACCCCTAACGCATAATCAAAGCTCAGACTCTCTCTTGTATTTCCTCAACTTGTCTTTCTATTTGGGCCTCTGTATAATCCAGGCGGAATAGGATCGTCATCATCTGAGCAATAATTCAGGCC
>CAZZIY010000343.1:0-1749 GCA_964654525.1 uncultured Vampirovibrionales bacterium
GAGTATGCGACCTTTTGGCGGTGGGTTTCCAGAGTGATGAGGCCTTGTTCTTGAAAAATCCAGGCCACACAGCCATCAGACCCGAGATTACCGTTGTATTTATTAAAATAACTGCGAATATCACCGGCGGTTCGGTTTCGGTTATCGGTCATGCTTTCAATAAAAACCGCAACCCCCCCAGGACCGTAGCCCTCGTAATTGAGATTTTCAAGTTGATCACTGGCTCCAGAGCCCACCCCTTTGTCGATAGCTCTTTGAATATTATCATTGGGAAGTCCGGCAGCCTTACCGCGTTCAATGGCCGTTCTTAAGCGAAAGTTTCCTGCAGGATCCCCGCCTCCAATGCGGGCAGCCACAATGATTTCTCGCGAAAATTTCGCGTAAGCCTGGCCTTTTTTGGCATCTTGCGCTGCCTTTCGCCGCTTAATATTGGCCCACTTAGAATGTCCCGCCATAACCGTTTAACCCATATTCCTGCTCACCGTATTGTGATCCATAATAATAGGGTAAATACACGCCATCGGGTAACTCTCTGCATGAATCCTAGCAACGAATTAACGGGTCGCGAAAACCGCTCGCAAACTTTGGGTGTGTTGGTCTGCACCCATAATCATCAAACTGTGATTGGCCGGCTACTGGCATCGCTTGCCTGGGCTGAACACATTGTGGTTGTCGACAGCGGCAGTGAGGATGAGACGATTAGCATTGCCCGCCAGTATACAGATACCATTGTCTATACAGCTTCATCGGATTGGCACCAGCAAGTCAAAACAGGGCTCTCCTGGATAAAAACAGACTGGGTACTCTATCTAGAACCGGATGAGTGGGCTCCCGAGATGTTGCACCACGAACTGGACGGTATACTGCTGCAAAATAAGACCGGGCTGCAACCCAGCACTCGAATTGATGCCTATCAGCTGAAACTGGCTTGGTTTTTTGGAGACAAACCCCTGGCCTACGGCAGAAACAGTCATAAGGCTTCGCTTCGGCTGATCAAAAAATCACTGCTCCAAAGTGAACAGGTTGAAATCAGCTCGCAACCGTATTTTAGAACGTTTTTCCTCAAAACAAGCACGGGCGTCGATGCTTCAGACCTTCCTTCAAGCAGTTCTGAGGAGACAAACAAGAACCTCACTATAAAAACATTGGATTACCCCATCAACAAAGCCCCTTTCCTGTCCTATGACTCTCTCTTTATGGCGGCAAATAATCAGGGGAGATTAGGCGCTTTGTATTTAGCAGAGACTCGCGGGTTAAATCCAGCCCACAGCAACCCACTCACTGCATTGGTTCATACTAAATGGGCTTTTTTTAAGCATTATATCCTTCGTTTGGGTTTTCTGGACGGGCTTTCGGGACTTGCCTTTGCAGGGGCACAGGCCTGGAGCACTTTTTTAAAGTACGTCCAACACCAGCAACTCTGTCTCAGTGCGCTGAGAACTACCAATCCCCATGGAAAGCCCTAAAGAATGCCCGCTTATACCTATCAATGTATAGCTTGTGAATGCTGCTTTGATGCCTCTCATGCCGCTGCAGAGACCCCTTTACTGGCTTGTCCCCAATGCGGTGGGTCGACCGAAAGGGTTATTCGGCAAAGCCCGACTGTGCTAAAAAAAGCCCCCCCTGCAAAAAAAGATCATGACTGCGGGCCCGGATGTGCTCTGCACAACCCCCGTTGGGATCCCAGGCATTTGTCTAAACAGACAGCTAAAGAGAAAGAACCGGCTCTCCCGCAATCCAAACCCGCTG
>CAZZIY010000344.1:0-1708 GCA_964654525.1 uncultured Vampirovibrionales bacterium
CAGCAGTCCCATTTTGTTTCTTATGCCGCTCAATGCCCCCTCCCCTTTGCCTCACGAAATCAGTTTGTTGGACATGATCCGACAAACGGCCTCTCAGGTACTCTCCCGACAACGCAAGCATTTTTTAGCCATTGTGGGCGTTATCTTAATGGTAGTAGTCGCAATCAAATATTCCACTCAAGAATATCATTCGTTGCTCCTGCCTTTGGGCATTGCATTGGGCGTATTAATGGCAATGGGTGCCGAATGGCTCTTGTCTTTGATTTGGAACAGAAGTTTACCCTTTAGCCTCTCCAGGTTAAAAGAACTCCCATACTCCTCCCAACGACTTAGTCTTTGGATAGGCTTGTCTTCGGGACTAGCCATCGCGGGACTTTTACTCACTGGATTGTGGGGATGGTTGGGTTGGGTGGGATGGGTGATGGATGCCCATCACTCCTCGTTATTTGACCACTTGGTCCCCCTTCGATTTTTTGCGAATTTGCATCAAACAATTCCATTTCGTACGCTCGAAACCTTACTTGCTGTCATGGCGCCCTGTTTTTCAAGCTGCATGTACGCCTTTTTTTCTCGGATTAATACCGGCATTTTTGCAAAATCAGCCGATCTCAGTGCAGATATCACAGGACGTACCGAATTCGACCTTCCTGAAGATGATCTCAGAAATCCTGTCGTGCTGTCTGATCTGGCAGGCGACATGCTTAATATGATGAGCATTATCTCTTCTCTTTTTCAAACCATACTATTTGCCTTGTGTTTGACTGGAGCATTGGGCATTTTACAGTCTATTTCTCTTTCAGATCATCAGTGGCATCATATCGCCCATGTGCTGGTTCAACCCCTGTTACTTCTCAGCTTTGGGACGTTGTCCGCTATTCTGTTTCTCCCGCTTCTTTCAGTCAAAACCGTCGTTGAAAAAGCAGGACTCATGCTGCCAATAACGGGTGTGGGTACACTGTTGCTAGGCACTATTCTGACCCCTCACGCCATGCCACTTGCGTTGGGAATCGGATGTGGACTTGTAATTCTCATCGGAGTTGGCGTATGGACATTACCAGCGATGTCACCAGCTATTCGGCAATTGGTTAAGGCCCATCGCGTTCACGCTGTGAACGGAATTTTGTCGGGATTTTTATATGCAGCTGTGGGACTGATTCCTCCCGTAGTGGGATTGGGTATTTTATTTGTCGAAGTGGCTCATTTTTTTACCAACCCTCAAACCATGTTGTTGGGAGTGTTAAAGCTAGGGCTTGCAACTTGTGCGATTTTATCGCTATTTGTACCCGTGGTCATGCTAGGGGTTTATGGCACATTTTCAGATCTACTCAAAGCGTTCTCTGAAATACTGTCTCTACCGGAGTCTCATCAAAAAGAAGCCGCAAAAACGGATATGAATGCCTCATTGGGGAGTACACTGATCAAAGCATTTCTGTTGACTTGTGGTCCTGCACTGGGGATTCAATTCATTGCATTATTGCTTTATCGAGTCTATTTCTTTCAGCTTTTACATGCAGGACTGTTAATCCCCAATGTGACGCTTCATCACCTCATTTTATTTTTTGATTTACTCTTGCTCCGGCCTTTGGCTTGGGAAGGAATTGTCATCGGCGGAGTGGCTTGCTTTTTGTTGACTACAGGATTGATTTGGGGAGTTCAACGCACCTCTCAACTGATGACTGACATCACCAGACGTCAGCTGTCAGAAGGT
>CAZZIY010000345.1:0-1685 GCA_964654525.1 uncultured Vampirovibrionales bacterium
GTTGGGGTTGTCTTAATATACTGAATGTTCGGTATATTATGAGAAATCTCTACTTTTTTATCAGTCTCAAACCTAACATGTCTCCAAACCTTGCCCAGTCAGTCAGTACTGGGCATTTTTTTGTGAACCCAATTATTTGAAGGGATTTGTATCATGTTGGCAGAAAATCTATGGCAAAATTCACTTTCGCGCGAGCAGGCGGCCAATATATTATGGCTGATTCATTTTGCTGCCACCTGGTTTATGGTGGGTCTGATATGGTTTGTTCAGATTGTTCACTATCCTTTGTATGACCGGGTTGGTCTAGAAGCCTTTTCTGTTTATGCAGAAGCCCATACCCGAATGACCACCTGGGTTGTTGCACCCGTGATGATCTTAGAGCTGATCACTGCTGTGGCCCTGCTTTACTTTGTGCCGCCGGGGATGTCTCTTGGCCAACTGCTGTGGGCCTTTGTTTTGCTTGGGCTGATTTGGCTTTCCACGGCTTTTCTGCAAGTACCCTGCCATGGGAAACTTCAAATGGGTTACGATGCTGGTGTGCATCATTTTCTGACTCAGAGTAACTGGGTGCGCACAGTGCTTTGGAGCTTACGCGGCCTGCTGTTACTAACAAAAATATAAGGAGTGGCTCATGACCTTCCCTGATCTGAATACCAATACAGCATTTATTTTACTGGCACATGGTAGCCGTGATCCACAGTGGCGAAGGCCGTTTGAAGTTCTTTTAGCTACGCTTCAAATGCAGTTTGGTAACCATGCTGTGTATTTGGCTTATATGGAAATGGCAGAACCCACTTTGGCAGATGTGGCCGTTACGGCAAGCCAGGCAGGAAAAACACAATGGCAGATTTTTCCCTTATTTATGTCGGCAGGCGGACATGTTCGCCATGATATTCCGCCGATGATAGAGTCGCTCAAAAACAATTACCCTGATGTCAGCGTCGAAATTTTACCCCCATTAGGGGAGCACCCACTGGTGCATCAGGCCATTACAGAAGTTGCTGGAAGTTTCTTGAAAACGACCAATTGACCAAATGACGATTTGGGTCAATAATTTAACCAGTCGCATTCTTCTGGGTATTTCCAGAAATTTTTTATGAATTTGTCACTGAAAGGCGATTGTGTCAGATTTTTTAGCGTTTGACTTAGACAGCCCCGAAGGTGCCTTACCCAAGGAGAGAGTCCAACGGATTTTAGAAGCTGCCAGAAAGCTCTTTACCCACTACGGTTTTGAGAAAACCACGATGGACGATATTGCCCGAGAAGTGGGTGTGAGCAAAGGAACGCTCTATCTGGATTTTGAATCCAAAGAACGGGTTTTGCAAGCAATGCTGGATGCGCATTTGGCTCAGACCTTTGTGTGGATGAAAGCCCAAGTTCAAGCGGCAAAGCCGCCGTATTTGGCGGCCATAGAGACAATTTATGTGGAGCATATACTTCGGGTATTTAATGACGCTCGGCAGATGTTTCACAGCCCAGAACTGATGTTAATGGCCCGTGAACAGATGAAAGAAACTCTTATCCGATATTTAAAAAAGAAAGATGAATTTTTTGGCAGCTTGCTACATAAGGCTGCTGAAAACAAGGAAATTAAGCCTCAACGCCATTATGCAGAAAGCTTTCGGATAATCTCCTTGGCATTAGCCAGTTTTTTCGACCCTTACCATCCCAGTATCAATTTATTG
>CAZZIY010000346.1:0-1667 GCA_964654525.1 uncultured Vampirovibrionales bacterium
TCGACACAGGGGCCCGTGCAGAAGCCCAAGCGGCTTTAGAAGCAGAAAGGCACCTGCAAGAAGAAGCAGCAAAAGCGGCTGCCGCCAACATGCAAGAAACCCTGTCTCATAGCCCCCTGTTTGAAGATGAGCTCTCTTTTTCTGAAGAAGACGAAGCGACTAGCAAACCCATCCGCAAGGATGTGGGCTACACCCAAGCCTTTGAGTTTCCAACGTTTGACGGCATGGAAGCCATTAACGATAGCAGCAAAACAGAACCAGAACTGGGAGAGTAACGTACCGTGTCTCCAGACAATTCTCTGCTCGCCTCAGCAGGTATTTCGCTTTCTCAGCTTCAAAATCAACTGAGCCAAGCTCGGGCTTATCAGGAAGTGGGCTTTGTCCGAGACATCATCGGGTTAATTATTGAGTGTGACGGCCCCAAGGCAAAAATGGGCGACCTCTGTCATATCGAAACCGGCAATCCCTTCCAGCCTTATCTAGAGACAGAGGTAGTAGGGTTTAAGGAAGGCCGAGTATTGCTCATGCCACTGGGTGAGATGAATGATCTCTGCCCAGGCAACAAAGTCTTTAACACCGGACATTCTTTTAGAGTCAATGTAGGGCCAGAGCTAGTAGGGCGTGTTCTTGACGGTCTTGGACGCCCGATTGATGACCGCTATCCTGTGTCAAAAGACATAGAATTTCACACCAATGCCCATGCCCCCCATCCCTTAAAAAGAAAGGATATCGAGGATCCGATTGTCTTGGGAATCAAATCCATCGACGGGTTTGCCACCGTGGGCAAAGGCCAACGGGTCGGGATTTTTGCCGGCTCTGGGGTTGGAAAAAGTACCACTCTGGGCATGATATCTCGCAATACAGAAGCCGACTTGAGTGTGATCGCCCTGATCGGAGAACGGGGCCGAGAGGTTCGCGATTTTATTGATAACGCTCTGGGTGAAGAGGGGCTCAAAAAATCGATTCTGATTGTTTCAACTTCTGATCAACCGGCGCTGCTTAAAATTAAGGCCGCATTGGTAGCAACCACCATTGCAGAATACTTTCGCAAAGAGGGGAAAAATGTCCTGCTGATGATGGACTCTGTTACCCGGGTGGCGATGGCACTGCGAGAAGTAGGCTTGGCAGTGGGAGAACCTCCAGCCAACAGAGGCTACACACCCAGCGTGTACGCCTTTATGCCGAAGCTGTTAGAGCGCACTGGAACTTCTGAAAGCGGTTCAATCACTGGCCTCTATACCGTACTGGTAGAAGGGGATGACTTTAATGAGCCTGTCTCAGATATGGTTCGTGGCCTACTCGACGGGCACATTCTACTGAGTCGTGATTTGGCTCATCACAATCATTTCCCCGCAGTGGATATTATGGGTTCTGTGAGTCGGTTAATGAACAGCATCGTGACCAAAGAACATCGAAATAGCGCAGGCAGTATCCGAGACTTACTGGCCACTTATAAAAAATCTGAAGATTTAATCAATATTGGGGCCTATGTCCCAGGATCTAACCCCAAAGTAGACCGGGCTGTTGCGATGAAGGACCGGATAGATGCTTTTTTAAAACAGGGACTGGATGAGAAAGTCTCCTTTGAGTCCACTGTTCAACAATTACATATGCTCGCGGCAGGTATGTAAAATCAATCACTCGTGATTGATGGAAATAGTATTTGC
>CAZZIY010000347.1:0-1648 GCA_964654525.1 uncultured Vampirovibrionales bacterium
CCATAAATTGTTCAGAACCGACGTTGCCAATAAAGACTTCTCCGGTGTTGCCCCCAATACCAATGCGAAGCGGAGGGTTATCGGGATCCAAACTCCATTTTTCAATCGCATCTTTCATATCAAGCGCAGCGCAGACTGCCAGATAGGCGTGATCTTGTCGTTCTAGAGGGAAACCCCAGTATGCCATGAGCGCATCACCCATCAGTTTATTGACAGAGCCCTGATACTGATTGAGAACAATATGGTTCATCACAGAAAAGTACTGAGACAGAACGGTTTGGACATCTTCTGGAGTGTGTTCTTCTGAAAATGAGGTAAAAGCCCGAATATCACAAAATAACGTGGTGAGCACTCGTCGCTGTCCGCCCAGTTGGACTTGGCTGGGGTTCTTTTCAATGGTTTGCATCACTCCAGGAGAAACGTACTTGGCAAAGGCAAAGCGAAGTTGTTGTTTCTGTTTTTCTGAATCCACATACCCCAGCATAAACGAGAGCAAGTAGGTGCTTATCAGCGTAAACAATGGGTAACTCATATTGATCCAGATATTATGCTCTCGATACAAATAGATGGCGCCCATCGTAAAAGCGCCATTGAGTGCAATAAAGAAGGTGACACTCATCAACGCAGAGCGCCAGCGAAGACAGGCATCCACGCCTAAAATACCCATCATCAGGCAGAGGAAAAAGGTCAGTTCTTTTCCTCGATACTGGGTGAAATCGTTGTTGAGATAGTTGTCCAGAATATTGGCCTGGATAAACACGCCTGGATAATTGGCTCCGTTGTAGATCGTCTGATGAATATCGGGGTTCGGGGCGTTCATCATCGTTTGCCCAAAGAAGACGTAATGGTGTGCGATTCTTTTGGGCTCGATGAAGTCATAGGGGTTATGAATTTTTTGTTTTAGCGCACAAGCGGCACTTTGCTTGTTTTCGGCACACTCCAGCTGAATTTCTGAAGCCACGACGTTCCATAGTGATAACTGCGGGTAAATTGCCTGAGCTTTAGCTTCTAGCTGGTTGAACTGAAGCCATTGGTCTGTCCAGTAGCGTTTGTCTTTTGAGCGGAGCTCTTTGCTTAAGAGACCTTTCTGCGCGCGAGCATCCCCGTACCAGCGAATAATGGGGTAGGTATTATTGTGGGTTTCAAACCGCTGTTTGCCCAGTAAAATATCGCCGTTGCGGTCAATATGGACTTGCTTTTGCTGAGCTTCGGGTAGTTGTGACAGAATAGTTCCCAGTGAGAGGCTCGGCATGACCACATTGTTTTTACGAAAGCCAATAAGTGGAATCGTCAGACGGGTCACCCCGTTAATATCTGCCCAGAGAGATTGAAAGGGATAAAATTTCATCTTGGAATTCTGCAAAAGGCCAATGGGGGGAATCGCTGTATCCGCTAGCAAAATGCCCACTTTGCTGGTCTCTCCCTCTACGGCGATTTGTCGATCTTTCCAGAAGGATTCTGGGAGTTGATCTTCGGTGTTGAGCCGTTCGTTTTTGTCCAAATAGCGGGTCATTAACCCAGAAATCAAGGACACTTGAGAGGCTTGAATACTACTGAGAAAGGCCTTATCGCGTTCAGGGTAGTCGAGATCTTCCCCCCCGTCAAAACTCATATCAAAAATAAGTACTTTGGATTTGGCCCGGTTGAT
>CAZZIY010000348.1:0-1648 GCA_964654525.1 uncultured Vampirovibrionales bacterium
TTATTTGGCGCTTCAGTTCTTGGTAGAGAATATCAGGCTGGAGCGCCAATTTGCCTCTTATCTTATTACATTAATCTTGCATTGTTCGAGTGCAATTATGACGACGGTCTGGTTTTTACTAGAATAGGTTCTTTGCGAATTTGGGTTATGGAAAGCCACTGTTATTGAGGTTATGTTTCCACTTTCATCAATATCAAGTTTGTTTTGGTCTCGAAGAGGACCGCTGAGACCCCCATCTGGCTCTGGCACGGATGTCCCTCCCGTGGCTGGCTCTGCCAAATCAGCAGAGTATCCTCCGGGTAGAAATGCCTCTGGACATAGGGACCCCCGTAAACCCCATCATGCCTCCACACCTCCTCAAAAGCCTGTCTTAACTCCTGATAAGCCGACCGATACGATTCTATTAAGCGATGCTACCAGCACGGCGTCTCAGACCGATGCAGCCGTTCTGTCGGAAATTGAAACGTTAAAAATGATAACCAAGGCGGGGATAGCAGAAGTTCATTCGAGTCAGTGGATTCACGGTAGTGCTACAACTGAACGAGCCACGCGTCAGTGGGAGGTAACGACTCATCCTTATAGTAAAGGCTTGGCTGAAAGACTGATTTTTCGAGTTACTTGGGCTCGACCGTTGCAAGATGTCACACAAAAATCACCTAATCACCAACCTAATCAACAAGCTAATCAGCAGTTGCTTCATGCCAGTATTCAAAGAATACAACACTCTGGAGCTCCAGGCTCAGTAATTATTCTTCACCACCAACAGATACATCCGGTAGCCAAAACTTATACTGGAGCAATTAAACCGGGCACTGCTTGCAATAAGGTAACTCGAAGTTTGGAAGGACATCACGCCTGGTCTCAAACTCCTGGTGTCGTGAAGGCCGCAGATGAGTTGGTGAATCAACTTATAAAGGCTTTGGGCGACGCGGGAGTGGTTTAAGAAATAGAGACACCCTTTTAAAGAGTGTTGCTTAACCGCATTTAAACTGAAGCATTGCGGCCTGTTGGGCAGCTTGGGCTGCGGCTTGATTTTGTTGGTTTTGAGGTTGCTGCTGTTGTTGTTGCTGTTGAGCGGCACTGACCTCTAGAGCAATTGGGATAATGTCGCCGTCCTGCCAATAATATTGCAGGTAGTTGTAGCGTTTGAATGTTCCGTAACAGCTGATGAGTGTCGTGTTGACGGTACAAGGGTTTGAATCATGTTTGGGGCCAAATTCCCCAGTGCCAATTGTTTGAGCCCCCGCTGGCACACTGGCCGAACTGACAAAATCTGAAAAGTTAGTGGGAGTATTGCCCGTTTTTAAAGTATAAATTGATTTGGCAGAATTGAGATTACACGCCATATTTCGAATCGCCGCGGCTTCTGCACTTTTGTCGACATCAGCAAATTTAGGCACTACCACAGCAGCGAGTGTGGCAATTAAGCTCACCACAATGGCAAGCTCAATCAATGTAAAGCCTTGTGAGGTTGGTCGAAATATCCAGTTATCTTGGAATTTTAGCGACATTGATGATTCCTTCTGCATACGTATAATAAACGCTATAGAACTTTAGTTGAATGCAATTCATCGAATCACCCGCGGGGCTTGGACTGCCGATTTGACATGTTACACCAGGAGATTGATTTGATGGGCTTTTAAAATTT
>CAZZIY010000349.1:0-1647 GCA_964654525.1 uncultured Vampirovibrionales bacterium
CCAAAGGTATCCGGTAGGTAACCACACCAATCGCTCTCGCCAAAGGATTTGGCATCAGCAATCCCTTTTTGCAAATTACGAAGCAGACTTTCGCCGCAGACTAGAAACTCGTCCGGCATCACAAACCACGGCCCAATGGCGAGTTTTTTTTGAGTCACCAGTTTTTGGATTCTTTCCCTGTGTGACGGGCGAAGGGCCAGATAATCGTGGAGAAGACTGGTCTGACCGTCCAGCATAAAGCTGGGAAGAGCACCTGACTCTAAACGGTCTAAAATTTTGTCCAAGACACGTGCCAAACGAAGTTGATACGCTGCAAAGGGCTGATACCACTCTCTATCCCAATGCGTGTGGTAGTAGACAAACAAAGTCTGAGAGGGCAGCAACACTGGTTTTACAATATCTTGAGGGGAAGCGTTCGTATCCATGGTCATGATTAGTCTAGCAGGGGCACACTGCAGACAAAATACGAAAAGCCAAAAGACGTCCTAAAAATATTTACTGGACTAGGCGCAGAGCCTCTTCCAATAAACTTTTGTTGGTTGAGATAAGTTTGGCGGTCACATCGAGCTGCAATTTGGCCTGTTGAAGGTAACTCACTTGTTCTCTAAGCTGAACATTGGATTTTTCAATCAAGCCACTGCGGACTTCTCCCGTGCCGGCCATGGGATCACCCGATGTGGCACTGGTAACAAACATATTTTCTTCCACTTCAGCCAATCCGCCGGGATTAACAAAGTTAACCAATGCAATTTTATAGACGGGCACAGCGGTTTTACCCCGGTTAGCTATCCCTAAGATAGTCCCGTCGGAGCGAACCTTGTACTCGTCGTATTTACCAAAAAACTTACCATTACTGGGATCCACCCACATCGAAATTTCTGTGGTAGGGATATGCCCCGTACCACCAGCTTGGTGATTGGGATTGTTGGCAGAGGGAGAAGGATTACTGTCTTGCGTGTTGAGCACCTGTCCGTTTTCACCCAACAAGTACCCTTGCACTTTATCACCAGCTTCATTGACCAAGGCCCCGTTGGGATCAAATTTAAAATCGCCCAGACGCGTGAACCGCAGGGTGTTATCACCTTTACGAACCACAAAATAGCCTTTGCCTTCAATAAAAAGGTTTGTTGGCGCCTTTCCTGGCAACGATTTCCCTTGCTCTGTGTTTCGAGGCAGCTCCGAAAGTTGGGTCCCGTTGATAAAATCTGCAAACGTGGAGCGGGCTTCCCGGTAACCAGGCGTGTAAATGTTGCCAAGATTCTGGGCGAGATTCTCAAACCAGCCCAAGGCGGCTTTTTGAGTATTGAGGGCTGAAATAAAGGGATCTTGCATCGCTGGTGTCTCCTAGTTTGTCTTGGCTTCTGCCAGGTGAATGTTATTCAAAATCTTGTGTCGAGGGGTTTTCTTGACGCTGCTGGCCTTGCTGTTGATGCTTATACAACACATCGCCCACAGGCAAGTTTTTTGCGGCCAAGCGCTGGCGTAATTCGTCGAGATGTTGTTTGAGATACAGTGTCATTGTGTGCTCTGAGGAAAGAAATTCTGCTGATACTTTGCCTTGAGAAAATTTCAGGACCACTGATGCCTGATTATCAATATCGATACGAACCGATTGGTTACTTTTATAGGCTGTTTTCAGAGCCTCAG
>CAZZIY010000350.1:0-1573 GCA_964654525.1 uncultured Vampirovibrionales bacterium
CTGTGCCTGAGTGAAGGTTTTCACCCCACCACTGGCCTTAATGCCGATGTGGCCTAATTCACCACAATCCTTTAGAGTTTTTGCAATGAGAGCCACTGCGTGTTCTGTGGCACCCACCCCGCCTGTGATCATACCGGTAGATGTCTTCACCATCGCCACTTTTGCTCTGGCGCAACACTGGGTGGCAATCATAATTTCTAAGTCAGACAACAGATCCGTTTCAATAATCACTTTGACCGGACGACCTTGGGCCGCATCTCGAATTTTGGAAAATTCTTGGACAGTATTGGCGAGATGAGATTCCAAAAGGACGGACTTTTCGGCAATACCCTCTGGAAACGCCTGAGCAATCTCTTGCTTAAATTGTGAAATATTCATCACCAGATCAAATTCATCGGGTACAAGCCCATCAGCAAGTCCACTGGCAAAGCATTCATGAACTTCCATGAGTTTATCTTCGAGTGCAAAACCACCCACAGTGGGGTTTATTTTCTCATTTTCCAGGAGCACTTTTTCTCGTGGAAACCCAATAACGGTAGCAACTTTAACTTCTGTCCCCTCTAGCTCACGACAAGCCAGTTTGACATGAACCGGTCTGACACAGACAGCATAAAACTGATTTGTAACCGCTTCACGACACAACTGTCCGATGGCAGCAAGCGGATCTTCCTGCGAAGAAAACGTTAGTTTTGTATGATCAATGGCTGCAAGAACTTGGGCCAAAGAGATCGTCTCGACAGTATCTGACGTAACACCGTTCATTCAGGAACACCCTCCGCTATCATATTTAACTGCAGAATTGTGTTCCCTATTCTATATGAATCAAGCGTTGACAGCCAGCCGAGTACCAACGGAAGGATACGGCACCTGTCGTTTTCCTGCAAACGTGGGTACTGCACTGCTTACGGGTTTTGCTACGGCATCGGGCGTTTCCACCACAGAGACAATCGGCACATGATCTGAGGCTTCTTTCCACGGCCATTTCCAGAAAGAACCGGCTACGTAGGCTTTTTTCACCGTCGACTGAAAGGCGTTGTTGACATACATATAATCTAATTTATTTTCTCGTTTGCCGCCCTTCCACGTAGGCAGCCAGTGGCTCCCGTCGTTGGGACGCAATACTTCGGTCAACTTATAGGTCGGATCCGTTTCATTACGCCGCGATAGCGCATCCAGCACAGGCCAACCCAAGGGGCCGGGTTTGGTGTTGAGATCGCCGACCACCATAATATTGGCCTTGGGATCCGCTAACATTTGCTGTTTGATAATATCCGCACCTGTTTGTGCTTCCAGCAGGCGAACAGGCATTGTTTGTGACTCACCGCCACGCATAGACTTAAAATGAGAGTTATAGACGGTAAAGCGATAGCCCGCTTCTGTTTCAAAGGTCACCCCCAAGAAATCTCGCTTAAAAATCGGTTCGCCCGCCTTATTTTGCAAGTGGGTGTGGGTGCGCGTATCAACCACTTTGAGGGCTTTTTTACTCATAAACCCGACATGAATCCCGCGGGGATCGTTGGAGTTTAATACCACTACATTGGGATACTGACCCTTAAGATATTTTTGATTCAAT
>CAZZIY010000351.1:0-1559 GCA_964654525.1 uncultured Vampirovibrionales bacterium
TGATACTATTGTGTTGATACGTTAATCATGAGTTAGTACGGATACAAAAGGGTTTTTTATGCCACTGACCTTGCCCAAGCCAAAGCCCAAAAAAGACCAGACCTCCGGGAAACCATCCAAAGGCGGGGGGGCTAAAAAACCTTCCGACAGACAGCCTTCTAAAAAAACGTCAAAAACGGCCCCTAAAAATAAACCTGCTAAAGGCGGTAAACTGGATCTTACTCAAATTACGGCTGCTAGTCTCACCAGCCCAGATAAAATGCAAGATATTCTCACTGCTATTGAGAAAGAACTCGCCGTATTGCAACCGGAAGTGGACCGATTAGAAGAAGCTTTACTGCAACTACAATCACTCAAGGCTACAAAGCAGAAGCTTTTGACCCTGAGAATGAGTATTCGCGCGATTATGGAAAATTATCATCAAGACACCCATGCTTCAGACGAAAATACATCTGCAAGTGCGTCCTTTTTTGCCCCAAGTTATGCCATAAGGCCTGTGCAGCAGCCGGTACTTCCGCATTATGTGCTTAAAGGCACCGCATTTGAACAGCAACAGTTTAATCCTGAAGCGGCCTTGTCCGCTGCCAAAGACCTACTGAGACAGCAGTATTCAATCAATACGATACTGTATCAGGCCATCGTCGAGTGTGGGGGCGTGGCCACCACTGAGATGATTAAACACTATTTACTAGAGAACGGCATTCAACAACCCGCTTCTGGCCTGGACTTTAAGGATGTCCCGCTCAGCGAGATTTCCTCACGGGTTAATTATCTGGTCCGCAAAGGCCTGGTTACCAGCATCCGCCGAGGAACATTTGCCGCGGCCAATGGTTGGGACTAATTTGGGCCTAGTTGTTTAGGCTTAGTCGATTTTTTGAAACATGTAGCCAATGCCGCGGGCGGTGAGAATCAGCTCTGGGTTGCTGATATCATTTTCTAATTTGGCGCGCAGACGACTAATATGGACATCTACCACCCGGGTATCAATCCGGTGATCGGGTGGGTAGGACCACACGTGCTGTAAAATCTCGCTGCGAGAGTAGGGGCGTCCGGAATTACTGACCAAAAGCTCAAGCAGGCTGAATTCCATCCCTGTCAGGCGGACACGTTCTGTCTTTTTGAAGACTTGACGCTTGCTGGTGTCAATCTTAATGCTACCAATCATGATCACATTGTTGGCTTCTCGCGTGGTGGGTGCACTACTGGTACCGTTTTTGGCGTAGGTTCTGCGAAGAATCGCTTTGACGCGGGCTTCCAATTCTTTGGGGCTGAACGGTTTTACCACATAGTCATCGGCACCCAGTTCCAGTCCGGTAATGCGCTCTGCTACATCTCCGAGGGCGGTTAAAATAATAATCGGGGTTTCATGGTTCTTGCGAATTTCCTTGGTCACACCGTAGCCGTCCATCTTGGGCATCATAATGTCCAAAATGACGAGATCGGGGCTAAATTTGTTGAAAAGCTCAATGGCTTCTTCGCCGTCTGCGGCAGTGCCAATTTCGTAACCTAGCATTTTAAAACGCGTTTCCAGAATCCGACGGATACTGGCCTCGTCATCG
>CAZZIY010000352.1:0-1550 GCA_964654525.1 uncultured Vampirovibrionales bacterium
ACCCTCTTCTGGTGAGATTCGGTCTGAATATTGATAATAATTTCTGATCGCATATCTTAGCTTTGCTCTGTCTAGGTCTTGAGAATCGTTGTATTTGCCTCTTAGCATTTCTATTGTAGTTCCGCTTATAGCGTAGCGGCCACAGTAAGGGCACTCAAAAATAGACCAATCACCATTTAAACTAGAAGGCACACGATGACAGTCTGATTCATTACAAACGAGACAATTTTCCTGTGTTTTATAACTACTCACCTAATGGCCACTCTCTCTATACGCTTCAAAAAATTTGGAGGCGGCACCCAGATTCGAACTGGGGGATAAGAGTTTTGCAGACTCCTGCCTTACCACTTGGCTATGCCGCCGTATATTGCTGATGCTATAAAGATCTACCCAAAACACGGGGGTTTGGCAATGTGGGGACTTGCCAGATTCTTGATACATACTTGGCCTATTTGTGTGCCCGTCTTTGGGGCGGGTTTCTGTGAAACAGCTGCAAATCATCAGAATCGTACACCAATGTGTAATCCCGCTTGATAACCCCGTCCAGAGCCGCCAGCGTCCCTGTCACATGGCGAAACCGCGCGTCTTGCGATAAATGGTCTTTCTTGAAGTCATACACCACCACCGGCGGCTTCACAGTCTCTAACTTACGGATAATCTCCTGCTCTTCCTCACTGTCCACCAAGCCTGGATAAATCACCGTGTGCCGGCACGCTGGCTGCGTGTTGCTCAGCAGATAAATCTCCGGCGAAGCACTGTAAATAAACACCGGCGTGTTTGGCTTTAGCAAATGCAAGCGCTCAATCACTGTGGTAACCGCTGCATCAAATTGACTGCCTTCCGTCGATAGGTACTGCGACTCCAACGTCCCGTAACTGGGGATTCGGTTCTCTGTGTTTTCCAGCAGCGCCCCCAGCATTTGGTAGCGTACCCACAACGTATGCCCGCTCAGCAAGATAAACAAGCCCGTACAAAGCCACGTGTAGGCTTTCTGGAGGCCTGCTCTGTGTCGAAGCCCCCCGTAAAGCCTCTCCAGCAAGACGAAAAAGAGCAAATACCCCAGCCAGCTATTGACCGCAATGTGAAATGACGTGGAATAGGACATCGTTGAGAGTAAACACGCCGCTGCATTGAGTGCCATATACAGAATTTCCGGCAACGGGAAACTGCCCACCAGTGTGGCCGGTCGTATGCACAACAACGCACTGTTTAATCCCACACCCAGTAGCGGAAAAAAACCAATGCAGTAAATATGCAGCACCAGCGGCAATACAAGCCACTCTCCCCAAAAACCACCAGGAGGTTGCAGAAACCGGATTTTGGCTGCTTCTAAGGCCCCTGTGCTAAAGTACCCAAACACCGTGGTGTTACTGTAGTGCCCCTCCAGCAACCATGTCACGCACCCATGCCATAAATCGCCCCCCACCCCAGCGAATATGAGATAGGCAATGAGTAATCCGGGAATCAACCAGGCAAAAAGAATATACTGAAAGGCATTTTTCCCCCAATGTATTTGTTTTTTGGGTTTGTAATTCGCCTGAAAGGCCATA
>CAZZIY010000353.1:0-1544 GCA_964654525.1 uncultured Vampirovibrionales bacterium
ATTGTTTGGCTTGTTGCTGGCTCATCCACTGGCAACTTTAATTCATGAATGGTTGTATCACCGAGAACTCGAAGAGTTTGCTCCTAAAAAAGTTGCCTAAAATAACGGTTATCTCGTTGCGTTAACCCCTAACGTAACTGCTTTACGTGCCCCTGTACAACTGGGAATATTGTTTTTAAGTCCCAAATGACTACTCCAGGCCAGAAGCGCAAAGGCAATGGCTTCTTTGTATTGATTAGGGAGCCCGTAATTTTCGTGGGTTTTCAGACTTCCGGGCTTAAGCAGGGCCTCTAAGCGAGAGACAAGTAGTGGGTTGCGGGCGCCTCCCCCGCCTAAAATCACTTCATCCGGAGTGTTGGCAGTGGGTATAAACTGTTGATAAGCCTGAGCAATACTGCTTGCTGTCAGCTCAGTGATGGTTCTAAGCCAATCGTGCTTTGAAAGTCCAGGGAATTGGGCGAACCACTGCTCTAACCAGAACCAGTTAAAATACTCTCGCCCTGTGCTTTTGGGCGGTTTTTGATGGAAATAAGGGTCGTTAAGCATCGCACTTAGAACGTCTTGATGAAGTTGACCCTTTGTAGCCTCGTCCCCATTATGATCGTAGGGGCGAGAAAACCACTGAGACATCAGTAAATCAATCAGGCAGTTGCCTGGACCGGTATCAAAGGCAATGACTTCTTGAGAGGAAGCCCCTGGAGAAAACAGAACGGTGACGTTTGCCATCCCGCCGATATTTTGAACGGCCCGGTTAATCCCCGCTGCTTGAAAAAGGAGTTGATCGGCAAAACAGACCAAGGGAGCTCCTTGACCAAAAACGGCCATATCTCGGGAGCGAAAATCCCCAATAGTATGGATGCCGGATAATTCTGCCACCACGCTGGGATTGCCAAGTTGCCATGTATAGCCCTGAGAGATGTTCCCCTGAGAAATGTCCGGTGGCTGATGCCACAGGGTTTGGCCGTGCATGCCGTGGATATCAATATCCTGCCGGGTTAATTGCCATTGGGTTAAGGCGTCTTGAAGTCCACCGGCAATTATCTGCGAGGTTTGCCAGTCGAGTTTGGCCAGTATATCAAGTGGGGCCGCTTTTTCTGTAATCACACCTTGCAATGTTTGCTGATAGCTCTTGGGCAGAGCGATAGAATAGGTCTGTAAGATCTCGAGGTCCCAATGTTTGGGAATGGATATTTTGTCTTGAGCGGTGAGAGCGAGCAGGCAGAAATCAAGCCCGTCCATTGATGTCCCGGACATACTACCCAGAACTTTGTAAGTGCTTTTGAAGTTTTGTGGCGTGGCTAAACCGTCTAAAGCCGATTGTGGTAATTCGATAATGATGGTTGTCCCCTTTCTGAGGGTTTTTTAGATTTTCTTTGTTGCGGTAACGTCAATGCAACATCGCTCTAACTGCCGGAGGCGCTGAATACCCCAAGGCTCTACGGCTTTATTGAGTGGGTCAACCAAAATGGTTTTGGAGCCAAGCCTCACCCCACCCCAGATGTCGGTTAAGGGCCGGTCTCCAACAACAACCACTTGCTGTGCCT